>JBLHOX010000175.1:0-6822 GCA_047623725.1 Dokdonia sp.
ACGACTTCTGGGTGTACATCAATAATTCGATCAAGAAGATCTTCTCTTCCTTGAAAATCTGGAATGAGTGTCTCTAGCGTTGTTTCAGGATTCATGCGGCGTATTGCCTTAACCGTTTCTCCCCATACAATCGTCCCCATATCTTTTAGGTCATCTCTGTCTACAGAAGTAATAACGGCATGCTTTATAGCCATAAGTTTTATAGAGCGAGCAACTTTTTCTGGTTCTTCCCAATCTACGGTTTCGGGTCTTCCAGTCTTAACACCACAAAAACCACAGGATCTAGTGCAAATGTTCCCTAAAATCATAAAGGTAGCAGTTCCTTCACTCCAGCATTCTCCCATGTTAGGGCAACTACCTGAGGCACATATTGTATGAAGGTCATATTTATCGACTAAGCCTCTGAGTTCTGTATATTTTTTTCCCGTAGGAAGTTTAACACGTAACCATTTGGGTTTAGGTTGTCTTACTGGAGATACAATTGTTTCTTCTTGCATAGCTTATATAAAGAGTAACAAAGATACGAATAAAACAATTTTAGGTGCGTATTCTATGATAGTAATCAAAGATTAAAAAAGTAATTCTATTTCCTTTAAATCGTATGTGTTTGTGACATCGTCTTCTTGAAGTAGTATGAGCTTTCCTTGATCTGTGACTCCTTGAATAATGCCTACAAATTGTTCTTTGTTTGTGTTTAAAAAAGTAGAAGGCTTGTCTTTCCTAAAAAGATAGGCTTCATAATCTTTTTTAATAGTTTCTAAATCCCCATCAAGAAGCATTTTTACGTAATGATGGAACTGTTCAAGTAGCAGATTTAAAATTTCTTGAAGGTCAAAATGAATCCCAGTTAGTGTTTTTATAGAAGTAGCTCTTGGTGCTTGTTCCCATACAGTTTGGTTTACATTAAGTCCTACTCCAAGAACCATGGCGTTTAATTCCCCTTTTTTTATGACATTTTCTATAAGGATGCCACATATTTTTTTCTTGTCTGACAATATGTCGTTAGGCCACTTTACACTTACATCTTTAATTAATAATTTTTTTAAAACATCTTTTACAGCAAGTGATGCAGCCATTAAGGCATAAAATTGCTGATCAATGGTAATTTGTTGAATCTTTCTAAAAACACTGAATGTTAGGTTTTTACCAGCGTCTGAAGACCATTTGGTGCCCATTTGCCCCCGTCCATTAGTTTGCTCTAAGGCCCATACAACAGTATCTTCCTCGAGTTTTTGTTCTTTAGCTAATGACTTTAGGTAGTCGTTAGTTGAATCGGTGGTATGAAGTTTGACTATACGCATAGATGCTTATTATGTTATTTAAACTTATGTTAAGAAGGTTGATAAACGTAAATTTGTAATAACTTTGTGTAAATAAAAGGATTTAATGGTGAAAAAAGAAACAAGCGCAGATCAATTAATTGCAAAAATTATAGAAGGTATAGAAGATGTTAAAGGACAAAACATTGATATTCTTGATCTAAGGGATATTGAAAACACGGTTTGTGATTATTTTATTATTTGTGATGGTACTTCAAACACCCAAGTTGCAGCAATAGTTAATTCTATTCAAAAAGTTGCTAGTAAAGGGTTAAAAGAGAAGCCTTGGCATGTAGAAGGTTTAGATAATTCAGAGTGGGTTCTTATGGACTATGTTAATGTGGTAGTTCATGTATTTCAAAAACACATAAGAGAGTTTTACGATATAGAAAGCCTATGGGGTGATGCAAAAATTACATCTATAGCAACTAGTTATTAAAAAAAAAAGTAGTTAATGTCTAAAGAAACAAAAAATACACCTCCAGCTAATAAACCTAAATTTAGTAATTATTGGATTTATGGATTAATAGTAGTCATCTTTATCGCTATTAGCATGTTTAGTGGTAATGGAGGTTTTGGAGAACCCAAAAAAATCACGTATTCTGAATATACAAAATATCTTAAAGATGGAGACGTCGAATTGGTATTTATCATAACCAATAGAAAAGAAGCTAAAATTTTTCTAACCCCAGACGCAAAGCAAAAAGAAACTCATAAAAGTAAAAAGAGCGGTCAATTGATACCTAAATCTCAGGGTATTGCAGACTATGTTATCAGTTATGTAGATGGAGGTGATTTTGTAAAATCATTTGATGAGACTGTTGAGAAAAACGGACTGACTGCTACTAGAGATGCTGATGAAGAGCATAGCTTTTTTGATATGATAGCTCCAATTTTACCTATTATATTAATTGTAGGTATTTGGATATTTATTATGAGGCGTATGTCTGCAGGTTCTGGAGGAGGCCCAGGAGGTCAGATATTTAATATTGGTAAATCAAAAGCAAAGCTTTTTGATGAAAAAGTAGATGTGAAAACATCTTTTAAAGATGTAGCTGGATTAGAAGGTGCAAAAGAAGAAGTTCAAGAAATTGTAGATTTTCTAAAAAACCCAGAAAAATACACAAGTCTAGGAGGTAAAATACCTAAAGGAGCATTATTAGTTGGACAACCAGGTACAGGTAAGACTTTACTTGCTAAAGCTGTTGCAGGAGAGGCTCAAGTGCCTTTTTTCTCCTTATCGGGATCTGATTTTGTCGAGATGTTTGTTGGAGTAGGAGCTTCTCGTGTTCGGGATCTTTTTAAACAAGCAAAAGAAAAATCACCAGCAATTATTTTTATAGACGAAATCGATGCAATAGGAAGAGCTCGTGGGAAAAATAATTTTTCAGGATCTAATGATGAAAGAGAAAATACACTTAATCAGTTATTAACTGAGATGGATGGTTTTGGGACAAATACAAATGTAATTGTACTAGCCGCTACCAACCGTGCAGATGTTCTAGATAAAGCATTAATGAGAGCAGGTAGATTTGATAGACAGATTTATGTAGATCTTCCAGATGTGAGAGAGCGTAAAGAAATTTTTGAAGTGCATTTGCGTCCTTTAAAGAAGAATGATGGATTAGATATTGACTTTTTGGCGAAGCAAACACCAGGTTTTTCAGGAGCTGATATAGCTAATGTTTGTAACGAAGCTGCTTTAATTGCAGCACGTAAAGGAAATAAAGCAGTAGGAAAACAAGATTTCTTAGACGCGGTAGATAGAATAGTAGGAGGACTTGAAAAGAAAAATAAGATCATTACTCCAGACGAAAAGAAAGCAATTGCATATCACGAAGCTGGTCATGCTACCGTGAGTTGGATGCTAGAGCATGCAGCACCTCTTGTAAAGGTAACGATAGTCCCTAGAGGACAATCTCTAGGAGCCGCTTGGTATCTTCCAGAAGAACGTCTTATTGTACGCCCTAAGCAAATGCTAGATGAAATGTGCGCAGCATTAGGAGGAAGAGCTGCAGAAAAAGTGATTTTTGACGAAATATCTACAGGAGCTCTTAGTGATTTGGAAAAAGTAACCAAACAAGCTCGTATGATGGTTACAGTGTATGGATTGAACGATAAAGTTGGTAACCTTACGTATTATGATTCATCAGGTCAGTCTGAGTATAATTTTAGTAAACCATATAGTGAGAAAACCGCAGAGTTAATAGACAAAGAGATATCTTCAATAATAGAAGAGCAATATCAAAGAGCGATTACTTTGTTGGAAGCAAATAAAGATAAGTTAAGCCAGTTAGCAGATTTGCTATTAGAAAAAGAAGTTATCTTTAAAGACAACTTATTAGAAATTTTCGGAGATCGACCTTTTGGAAAAAAGGAAGATACTGAAGTAATAGCATAAACTTTTCTTTAATAATAGAATTAAAACTTGATTTAACTTACCGTTAAATCAAGTTTTTTTATATTTGAAGAACTTGTACGCTCGAATCTAAATCTCAACATGAGTCTATTTAGAAAATTATTTAAAAAAGAATCTAAATCAGACACCCCTCGCTCCGATAGAAATCAAGGCGAGAGGAGTAAGTATATGCCTGATATTCACACGCCAGCAGACGAGCGTTTTACAAAAAACTTTATTCTTAATGGCGGCAAATTTTTATACGCTGTTAATTTAGAAGAGTTAAAAGAAAATTTTGATGATATCTTGCTTGAAAATGACTGGTATGAAAAGAATGCTTTTTGTTTTGATAAACATTTAGAAGACACTTTTAAAGGATATAATCTTACATTTAGCCAAAAGATAGACTCTTCGTTTTTTTTAACAACTTGTGAAAGCCTTATTGCTGATAATGGTTCCATTCTTGTAAGTTCACATCAACTAAAGGAATTAAAACTTCAAGAATTTCCGCAATCAATGGTTGTGTTTGCAACAACAAGTCAGATTGTAAATAGTATAGGAGAAGGACTTCGACTTATTAAAAATAATAATAAAGGTAATATTCCAAGTAATATTACAACGATTAAGCATTTTGAAGCTAGTGAAGACGAAAAAGACTTTATGTCTTATGGAAGCAGTACAAAAAATTTATATTTGCTACTGTTAGAAGATTTGTAATATGCGCGAAGTTTTTATAAGGGCACTTTCTGGATTATTGTATGTGGCATTTTTGTTGCTCGCAATATTTTCTTTGGAAAATATATACCTAATATTAATATTGATTTTTGGAGGTATGTGTCTCTATGAGTTTTTAAAACTTGTAGAGGTAAAATCATATATACCTTATTTCCTTTTAGTTCTTGTTACACTCGTTTTCTGTTACTTCAAGTTGTTTAAACAAGTGACGCTTGTTTTTCTGTCTATAACGATCATGACAAACCTATATCTTATTAAAAATTTAATAAGACCTTCAGAACGTTATATTACAGTATTCCAGAAATATATCTATCTGCTTTTTTATATTATAGGAGGCTTTGTCTTTACCATATTGTTGCCTTCCTACCAAGGAGAGTATACTTCATATTTGGTAGCAAGTGTTTTTGCTTTAATATGGATAAATGATACGTTTGCCTTTATTGTAGGAAAAAGTATAGGAAAGCATAAGCTCTTAGAACGTATTTCCCCTAAAAAAACTGTAGAAGGGTTTTTAGGAGGGCTTGTTTTTTCTTGTATTGCTAGTGTTTTTATTTATAAATTTACAGGACTTTTAAGTATCCAATTATGGATCACTGTAGCTATAGTAACTTCCGTGTTTGGGACATTAGGAGATTTGATTCAATCACAATTAAAGAGGCAAGCAGGAGTTAAGGATAGTGGACAGTTAATGCCCGGTCATGGCGGTATATACGATAGATTAGATAGTATCATTTTTGCAAGTCCATTTATTTATTTGTTTTTAATAGTATTAGATTATGTTTCATAAAGAAGGAAGTAAAATTATCGCTATTGCATTAGGTCTTTTTACGATAGGACTATTAACTGCAAATAGATTTTTAGAAAAAGGGTGGCTATTTTATTTAATAGCGGCTACATTAATAGTACTTCTAGTACTTATTCTTCAGTTTTTTAGAAACCCAAGTCGTATAGCACCCAATGATGTTGGAACTATTGTTTCTCCAGTAGATGGTAAGGTAGTTGTGATAGAAGAGGTATTTGAAAAAGAATATTTTAAAGATAAACGTTTACAAGTTTCTGTCTTTATGTCTCCACTTAATGTGCACGTGACAAGATATCCAGGAGCGGGTCAAGTAACTTTTAGTAAATACCATCCCGGTAAATACTTAGTAGCTTGGCATCCTAAAGCCAGTGAAGAAAATGAGCGTACAACGGTTGTTGTTAAAACAGAAAAATTTGGCGAAGTAATGCATAGGCAAATAGCAGGAGCGCTAGCTAAACGTATTGTTAATTATGCAGAAGAAGGAGGAGAAGTGACACAAGGAGGTGAAAGCGGTTTTATCAAATTTGGATCTCGTGTTGATATTTATCTCCCTGTAGGGACTAAGATTGCCGTTGAGTTAAATCAAAAAGTAAAAGGAGCATCATCAATAATAGCAACAATATAATGGAAAAAGAAGCGCTCCATATTGCATTTTGGGCTGCTTTTAAAAGAGTGAGCGAAGCTACACAGGAGTTTCCTCCTGATGTGTTATTGCGATTTTATGCGCTATATAAACAAGCTACGCAAGAAAATACGTTTAGTCACCCAGAAGGAGAACATGAGCTTGTAAGTGCTTTTAAAATTAATGCGCTACTACAAGTAAAGAGCATGACGAGTGATGAGGCAAAAATGGAATACATCGAAGAAGCAGATAAATACGTAAAATAAATACTACGTTCATAGAAGACATAAAAAATGCGCTTATCATCTCGATAAGCGCATTTTTTATGTATAATACCATTTCATAATTAAATTGGTATAAGATCAAGAGGTTATGATAAACTCTTTAACCTTTTTTCTAGTGTTTCGATCTTTGCTTCTGCATCGGCCATTTTTTGTTTTTCAATAGCGACTACTTTTTCTGGCGCATTATTTACAAAACGCTCATTGCTTAATTTCTTAGAAACCGATATTAAAAACCCTTTTGTGTATTTTAATTCTTCTTCTATTTTAGCAATCTCAGCTTCTACATCTATAGCGCCAGCAAGTGGGATAAAATATTCATTAGATTTTACTCTAAAAGAAAGTGCTCCGTCTAAGGGCGCTTTCGCGAAAGCAATCTCACTCACATTTCCAAGCTTAGCAATAATCGCATCAAAATCTGAAGAAACGGCTTCATTGCTTAGGACATGTAACTCGATAGTATCTTTAAAAGCGATATTTTTACTCTTGCGTATCGTTCTGATTCCAGAAACTACTTGCGAAGCATAGTCAAAATCTGCGATGATCTGCTCGTTTACAGGCTCTTGTTTTGGCCAGTGATTGATAATTAATGCTTCTTCTGGTGTTCGGTCTGTAATTGTTTGCCAAATCTCCTCAGTTGCAAAAGGTGCAAAAGGATGAAGGAT
>JBLHOX010000176.1:0-6799 GCA_047623725.1 Dokdonia sp.
TAGAGCCTACTGTAAAAGCAAAGATAGATACGACCAGCATTCGCCTTGGTGAACAAATTAATTATACGCTGGTTGTAGAAGCAGACCAATTGGCTACCGTAATTTTTCCAGAAGGACAAACCTTCTCTCCTTTAGAAATGATTGAGAGCTATAAGGTAGATACTTCTTTCGCGCAAGCAAGAATGACTTTAATAAAAAAGTATGGTCTTACACAATTTGATAGCGGTTCTTATAAAATTCCGACGCAACGCATCCTTATAGGAGATCGCACCCTACAAACCGATTCTTTTCAAGTTGAGGTTGCAAATGTAGTGTTAGACACCGTTAATCAAGGGTTATATGATATCAAACCTGCCATAGAGCTTCCTACAGATTATAGTAAGTTCTGGAAATATCTTTTATGGATCATTCCTGTTTTACTGGCCATTGCACTCTTTTTATTCTGGTTATTACGAAGACATAAAAAACGCAAAGAAGATGAAAAATATATACCTCCGTTTGAGCAAGCGCTTGCATCTCTAGAAGAACTTGATAAAACAGATTTTATCGCTTCCGCGAAATATAAAGAATACTATTCTACACTTACCGATACGGTACGTCGTTATTATGATGAAAAAGTATATGACAAAGCGTTAGAAAGCACCACAGATGAACTCATAGAACGACTAGAATTAGAGAAAGATAGTGGTCATATTGATTTCAATACAGAGACTATACAACAACTTAAAGATATTTTCAAACGCGCCGATCTTGTCAAGTTTGCACGTATCAATCCTCCTTATGGAAAAGCTGAAGCAGACAGATTTGCCATAGAGCAAATCGTAAAAGAAACAAAAGAAGCCCTTCCTGCTCCTACTGTACAGGAACTTATGAAGGATCAAGATTATCGTGAAACGATAGAACGTAAGCGCACTAGAAAATTATGGGGTACAGGAATTGCTGGCGTTATAGGAATTTTGCTCATCGCTTTAATTGCTGGAATTGCTATTAAAGGATATGATGAAGTGAAGGATTTTGTATTAGGAAATCAAACGCGTGAACTTGCAGAAGGGAATTGGATTACAAGTGAGTATGGTTTCCCAAGTATTGTTATCAGTACACCTAAAGTATTAGAACGCAAAGAAGTTCTTATTCCTGAAGAGCTTAAAGCCCAAATGCAAGTAAATGTATTTGGTTGGCAAACAATACCTCCTGCAATAACAGTAGCTGTTACACAAACAATACTCCCTGAGGGAGCAGAGCCTCCAATAGAAGAGATTATAAGTTCTCAAATTGCTGAACTTGAAAAAGCAGGTTTTATAGCATCTATAGTAAAGCAAGAAAAACATAAAACCCTTAATGGAGCAGAAGGTATCAAAACCTTTGGAACGGGAAGATTTGTGGTAGATAAAGAAAAAGATATTGCGATCTCTGGAGAATATGCTTTATTAAGTTTTACCGCAGAAAACATTATCCAACAAGTATTAATCACTTGGAATGAGAAAGACCCATATAGTGTAGAAATAGCCGAACGTATTATCAATAGTGTTGAACTTCAAAAAGCCCAAGCAAAATAATGTTAGAGAATTTTGAATTTTCAAATCCACAGTTTTTCTGGTTGTTTCTAGCACTTCCAGTAGCCATTGTATGGTATATATGGAAGCGCAAAAAACAAACTCCTGCGGTAAAATTATCAAGTATTAAAGGATTTAAAACAGGCAGTAGTTTTTTACCTAAACTACGTCCATTTCTGTTTTTATTGCGTCTTGTAGCTTTGGCTGCGCTTATTACTGCTATGGCACGTCCTCGCACAGTAGATGTGACTACACGTACAAAAAGCACAAGAGGAATCGATATTATAATTGCTATTGATGTTTCTGCTAGTATGCTTGCAAAAGACTTAAGGCCTAACCGTCTTGAAGCTTTAAAACTAGTTGCTGCCGATTTTATAAAGGGAAGACCAAACGATCGTATTGGTCTTGTAGAGTATGCAGGAGAAAGCTATACAAAAACACCAATCACAAGTGATAAGAGTATCGTTTTAAGTTCGCTTAACAGCATACGCTACAACAATATTATAGAAGGAGGTACTGCTATTGGGATGGGTTTATCTACATCTGTAAATAGGTTAAAAGGCAGTAAAGCTTTAAGCAAGGTCATTATATTAATGACAGACGGAGTCAATAATGCAGGTTTTATAGATCCTAAAATAGCGAGTGAACTTGCTTTAGAATTTGGAATAAAAACCTATACGATAGGTGTAGGAACCAATGGAACAGCGCTCTCTCCTGTAGCATTAAACAACAATGGCTCTTTTGTATATGATAATGTTGCTGTAGAGATTGATGAAGACCTATTAAAAGAAATTGCAGAAGTCACCGGAGGAAAATACTTCCGAGCGACAAATAACAAAAAACTAAAAGAGATTTATGACGAAATAGATAAACTGGAAAAAACAGAAGTAGAAGAATTCAAGTATACCAATTATGAAGAAAAATACCGCCCGCTTATTTTATTGGCAGGTATCCTATTGTTATTAGAATTGCTCCTTAAGTTTACCGTCTTTAGAAGTTTCGTTTAATAAAAAAGATTCCCGCCTACGCGGGAACAACAAAGCAATGTATCTATTAGAAGAAAAAATATGGTTTTGGTTATTGCTAGCTATCCCAGCGATAATACTCCTATTCCTAGGGGTTCTTTTCTGGCAAAGGTCGGCTCAAAAGCGCTTTGCAGACAGTGCTTTACTTAAGAAGTTAAGCCCAGAACGTTCCCTATTTAAACCTGCACTTAAAGTTTTTGTGCTTAGTCTCGCTATTTTGTGCTTAGTCATCGCAATGGTAAACCCAAAAATGGGAACAAAACTAGAAACGGTAAAACGAGAAGGGGTTGATGTTGTCTTTGCTATAGATGTTTCAAAAAGTATGCTTGCAGAAGATATTGCTCCTAACCGTATGGAGAAATCAAAGCAGCTCGTTACTCAGATTATTAATAATCTAGGAAGTGATCGTATAGGTATCATTGCCTACGCAGGAAGTGCATATCCGCAACTCCCTATTACAACAGATTACAGCAGTGCAAAACTGTTTTTGAGTCAGATGAACACCGATATGCTTTCTAGTCAAGGAACGGCTATTAGTGAAGCTATCGAGCTTGCTAAGACATATTATAATGACGAAGAGCAAACCAATAGAGTTCTTTTTATAATTTCTGATGGAGAAGATCACGTAGGTGAGTCGTCTAATATTGCAGAACAGGCAAATCAAGAAGGGATTCGTATTTTTACGATTGGTGTAGGCGAGACTACCGGAGGCCCTATCCCTCTAAAACGTAATGGTATTGTACAGTCTTATAAAAAAGATCAAGACGGAGAAACTGTCATTACAAAACTAAACGAGCAGACTTTAAAAGATATCGCCTCAGAAGCCAATGGCGAGTATATATATGGAAAAAATACCTCAGAAGTAACAGACAGGGTAAAAGAAATCCTTAATGGGATGGATAAAAAAGAGTTTGAAGCCAAACAATTTGCAGACTTTAAAGACCAGTTTCAGTGGTTTTTAGGAGCAGGGCTTTTACTTCTTTTTTTAGATATCTTTTTATTAGATCGCAAAACCAGTTGGTTGAAAAAATTAAATTTATTTAACGAAAATTAAAAGAACGCATGAAACACCTTCTTTACATATACGTTATCTGTTTTTCTTTGACATTAAGTGCTCAGAGTAAGAAACAAGCCCTTATAAATCCATACTCAGATACGGCAAGAGAACTTGTTCTGGATGGTAATGAGCATCTTTCTGAGAACGCTTTCGCGAAAGCGGAAGTAGCCTACAGAGAAGCTATATCATTAGACCCAGCAAGTGTCCCTGCAAAATATAATGCAGGAAACAACTATTATCGTAACAAGAAATATGAAGAAAGTACGGCTTCTCTAGTAAAAGCCTCAGAAGTAGCACAGACTAAAAAAGAAAAACATAAAGCGTTTCATAATTTAGGAAACGCATTGTACCAACAAGAAAACTGGGAAGGTGCCGTCGAAGCGTATAAAAACGCTCTACGTAACAATCCTGCCGATGAAGAAACACGTTATAATCTCATGCTAGCCAAAAAAGAAAAAGATGAAAATGGCGGCGGTGGCGGCGGAGGTAATGATGAAAATGAAAATCAGGATAAAGATCAGAATCAAGATAAAGATCAGAACCAAAAAGACGACAAAGGAGAAGGAGAGGAAAAAGAGAGTGACGATGGTGAAAAGAAAGAGACTGATGATGAAGGAGAAGAAAAGGAAGACAAAGGAGATCAGAAAGAAGATGAAAATGGAAAGCCTGAGGATAAGCAAAAAGACGAATCTAGCGACAAAGGAGAAGAAAAGAAAGAAAAGCCAAAACAACAAGCTCCTCAACCTGGACAATTGTCACCTCAACAGGTACGTAGTCTCCTAGAAGCGATGCGTAATGAAGAACAAAAAACGCAAGAAAAGATCAATGCTAAAAAGCAAAAAGGAGCAAAAATAAAAACCGAAAAAGATTGGTAAATTCTTAATATCACAATTATGAAACTAAATCTGTATATACTCTATATCTTCTTGCTTTCTACGGCAGCGATATTTACACAAGATGGGCCTTTTAATACCAAAGCAGCATATACAGAGATAGGCATGAATGTATCTGTAGACGAATCAAAATATATAGATATCGTTTCAGAAAAAATTCATATAACTGCAGAAGTTTCCAAAAGCAACCCATATCTAAATCAAGGGTTTATTATTGAGCATAAAATGTATGTATCTCCAGACATTAGTATTAATAATTGGAAAGAGATAGGCTCTCTAAAATTTATCGATTTCTGGAGTCAAAATATAGCCGAGAAGCAATTTAATATACACGAAGGAGAATATAAAGGAAAGCCATACAGATATGTCATTTTAAAACGTACGGTCCTCTATCCTCAAAAGACAGGAGAACTTACCATAGAACCTTTAACTTTAGATATCTCTACGACGGTTCCTACAAAAGAACGTGATGCTTTTGGACGCTTTGTAACTGAAAAGGTAGATATTACCGTTGCCTCAGAAAATAAAACGGTAGATGTCAAACCACTCCCATTAGAAGGAAAGCCAGATAACTTTACTGGAGCTGTAGGAGCGTTTGACTTTACTGTAAAAACAGATAAAAATCCATTACATACCTCAGAAGTGTTCCAAATAAGTATAGCCGTAAAAGGAAATGGGAACTTACCTCTTTTTGATCTTCCAAATCCTAATGTATCTAATAAATTAAAGGTGTCTCAACCAGAAAATGCAGATGAGATCAGTTCAGATCTAACTGGAGTTAGTGGTCTGAAAAAAAACGTATATACCTTAAAGGTCACTACACATAATGAAAAATATATTATCTCTCCTATAACCTTTAGTTACTTCAATCCAAAAACGGAACGTTACGAACGTAAAACCTCTGATGAATTTGTGATCGAGGTGACAAATAATGGAAAACAAGAAATTACAAGGAAAAATAAACAAGAAAAATAAAAACCATTAAAGATTGGTAAATCCTTAATATCACTATGAAATTAAAACTGTACATATTCTCTATCATCTTGCTTTCTATAGCAACGGTATCTGCACAGGATGTGTCCTTTACTTCCAAAGTAAATAAGAAAAAACTGGGTATTAATGAGCGATTACGTGTTGATTTTGAAGTAAATCAAGATGGCGATAATTTTAAAAGACCCGATTTTAAAGGATTTACTATTTATTCAGGCCCTAATCAAGCCGTAAGCAGGAGTTGGTCAAACGGAAAAGGAACGTACTCTAAAACATTTAGTTACATATTGGTTCCTCAAAAAAGAGGGAAAATTACCATAGAACAAGCAGAAATCACCATTCAAGGAGAAGTCTATAAATCGGCTCCTTTGGAAGTAACTATTACCGCCGCTGTAAACAAACCAAAAGATGGAAATGATGCCGCTTATATCGCTTCTGAAAAGATTCACTTAGTAGCAGAAATTTCTAAAAGTAGTCCTTATCTCAACCAGGCGTTTACCGTTGTATATAAATTATATGTATCTCCAGAAACTAGCGTAAGCAACTGGAGAGAAATAGATTCACCAAAATTTGCTGATTTTTGGAGTCAAAATATTGATGAGAAACAATTTAAAATTTATGAAGGGGAATACCAAGGCGAACCTTATAGATATGTCATTTTAAGACGTACTGTACTATACCCACAAAAAACGGGTAAACTTAATATAGAGCCTTTAAGTCTGAGCGTCTCTGTAGCTGTCCCAACAAATAGACGTGATATTTTTGGCAGATTCCTAACCCAGAATGCCAATATTACGGTTGCTGCAAAAAACAGAACGGTAGATGTTAGACCGCTTCCAATAGAAGGAAAACCTGACGACTTTACAGGAGCTGTAGGAGCGTTTGATTTTACCGTAAAGACAGATAAAAAATCGCTTGATGCTTCTGAAGCATTTCAGCTAAGTGTAGAAGCAAAAGGAAATGGGAACTTAAAACTTTTTGACCTTCCAAAGCCTAACCTTCCTAGTAAATTAGAAGTATACGAACCAGAAAATGCAGATAGGGTACGTACAAATTTAAGTGGAATGAGTGGCCTTAAAAGAAGTACCTACACCGTAGTTCCTGCGTATAAAGGGAAATATCCTATCCCGGCGATATCTTTTAGTTACTTCAACCCCCGAACAGAGCGTTATGAACGCAAAACCTCTGACGAGATTGTTATAGAAGTTATGAATGGACCTGTAGACTCAAATTTAGAAAACACTACAGTGACAAGCGATAACACAAATAAACAACAAGTCA
>JBLHOX010000177.1:0-6774 GCA_047623725.1 Dokdonia sp.
AAAAGAGAACGAGGTTTAGAATATAGTGTAGCGCATTATGGGGAGGAGTTTTATATCCTTACCAATATGGATAATGCAACCAATTTTAAACTCATGAAAACCCCAGAGGGTGCTACCGAAAAAGAAAACTGGACAGAAGTAGTACCACATAGAAAAGATGTGCTGCTAGAAGATGTAGATATATTTAAAGACTTTTTAGTGATAAGTGAGCGTACTAACGGACTCAATAGAATACGCATTACTCGTTGGGATGACACCGCAGATTATTATTTGCCTTTTGATAACGAGACCTATACAGCATACACAGGCACAAATGTAGACTTTGATACAGAGATACTTCGCTATGCATATAATGCAATGAATACACCTACCTCTGTGATCGATTTTAATATGGTCACAAAAGAAAAGGATGTAAAAAAGGAACAAGAAGTATTAGGGGGCACCTTTAAAAAAGAAAATTACATTATGGAGCGTCTCTGGGCAACGGCCAGAGATGGTATAAAAGTCCCTATATCTATCATCTATCATAAAGACACTAAGAAAAATGGTCAAGCGCCACTTTTACAATATGCGTATGGTAGTTATGGTAATACGATAGATCCTTCATTCTCAAGTATACGATTAAGTTTGCTTGATCGAGGTTTTATGTATGCCATTGCCCATATAAGAGGAGGAGAGTACCTTGGTCGTGAGTGGTACGAAGATGGGAAATTACTGAAAAAGAAAAATACATTTACAGATTTTATAGATGTTTCAAAACATTTGATAGCCAATAATTATACTTCCGAAGATCACTTATATGCTTCTGGAGGATCGGCAGGAGGTCTTTTAATGGGAGGTGTGATCAATATGGCACCAGAATTATATCATGGCGTTATGGCTTCCGTGCCATTTGTAGATGTGGTTACGACAATGCTTGATGATTCTATTCCATTAACTACGGGTGAGTACGATGAGTGGGGAAATCCTAACATAAAAGAGTACTATGAGTATATGAAAAGTTATAGTCCTTATGATAACGCTTTCGCGAAAGCGTACCCAAACCTATTTGTTACCACAGGATATCACGATAGCCAAGTGCAATATTGGGAACCTGCAAAGTGGGTGGCAAAGCTAAGAGAACACAATACAGGAGACAATCAAATATTGTTTTACTGTGATATGGATGCTGGGCATGGAGGTGCTTCTGGAAGATTTGAAGCGCTAAAAGAGATTGCAAAAGATTATGCATTCCTATTAGATTTGGAAAATATCAATAAATAATTAAAAAAATATAGTACTTTTGCATCGATTTGAGTATTGATTTTAACCAGAAATAAACTCAACATCTAACTTAATTTTTATGGCCGATCAACTTCACGTTTACGATAATGTATTACAACTTATAGGTAATACACCACTTATCAAGCTGAATAGAATTACTAAAGATTTTGATGGAGACTTTTACGCTAAAGTAGAAGCCTTTAATCCAGGACATTCTTCCAAAGACCGTATTGCACTTCATATAATAGAAGAAGCAGAGCGTAATGGAGTTTTAAAACCTGGAGATACTATTATAGAGACGACCTCTGGTAACACAGGTTTTAGTATTGCTATGGTAAGTATCATAAAAGGCTATGAGTGTATTCTAGCAGTAAGTTCAAAATCTTCTCCAGATAAGATAGATGCTCTTAAAGCAATGGGCGCAAAAGTTTATGTATGTCCGGCAAATGTAAGTGCCGATGATCCACGTTCTTATTACAGTGTAGCGAAGCGCTTACACGAAGAAACAAAAGGGTCTGTATACATAAACCAGTATTTTAATGAATCTAATATGGATGCTCATTTTAATACAACGGGACCAGAAATCTGGGAGCAAACAGAAGGAAAAATCACTCACCTTATTGCGTGTAGTGGTACAGGAGGTACTATTTCTGGAACTGCTCGTTTTTTAAAATCTAAAAATCCTGATGTTAAGGTAATAGGAGTAGATGCTTATGGATCTGTGATCCAGAAGTATCACGAGACTCGTGAGTTTGATGCTAGTGAAATTTATCCATATAGAATAGAAGGATTAGGAAAAAACTTGATCCCAAGTGCTGTAGATTTTGATGTTATAGATACGTTTGTAAAAGTGTCTGATGAGACTAGCGCACATACTGCAAGAGAGATTGCACAAACAGAAGGATTATTTGTAGGATACACGAGTGGAGCTGCTATTCAAGCTTTAAAACAACTTGAAGCAGAAGGAGAGTTTGACAGTGACAGTAGAGTTGTTGTTATTTTTCCAGACCACGGGAGTAGATATATGAGTAAAGTATTTAGCGACAAATGGATGCGCGATCAAGGCTTTTTTGATAGTAAAAATATGGAAGAAGTACAAACAATAGAATATATTAAATAACTCAATAGTAATGAGTGCGAATGATATAAAAAAACTCCTGCCAATGTGTAGGAGTTTTTTATGTTTACAGCTCAGTTGATTATAATTTTGAATTAGGTCAACATATATTATTTATGTAGTTTTGCATTTCGTTTGAAAATTTGAATATGAAGGACTTATTTGATAAGATTTACAAAGATAAAGGGCCATTAGGAAAATGGGCATCAGTTGCAGAAGGTTACTTTGTTTTCCCTAAACTAGAAGGACCTATCTCTAATCGTATGGGATTTCAAGGAAAAGAAGTAATTACTTGGAGCGTCAACGATTATTTAGGACTTGCTAACCGCCCAGAAGTACGTAAAGTAGATGCGCAAGCAGCTGCAGACTACGGAAGTGCCTACCCTATGGGGGCACGTATGATGAGTGGGCACACAGAGCTTCACGAGCAACTAGAAAACGAACTCGCAGCTTTTGTAAGCAAAGAAGCAGCATACCTTTTGAATTTTGGATATCAAGGAATACTTTCTACCATCGATGCTTTGGTAGGAAAAGATGATGTAATTGTATATGATGTAGATACACATGCGTGTATTATAGATGGTGTTCGTTTACATATGGGTAAGCGATTTACTTATAAGCACAACGATATGGAAAGTATCGAAAAAAATCTTGAACGTGCTACAAAAATAGCAGAGCAAACAGGAGGAGGAATTCTTGTGATCTCTGAAGGAGTATTTGGAATGCGTGGAGAACAAGGTAGACTCAAAGAGATTGTTGCTCTTAAGGAAAAATTTAATTTTCGTTTATTAGTAGATGATGCTCATGGTTTTGGAACACTTGGTGCAACAGGAGCAGGAGCAGGAGAGGAGCAAGGGGTACAAGATGATATAGACGTATACTTTGCCACATTTGCAAAGTCTATGGCAAGTACTGGAGCTTTTATTGCTGCCGATCAAGAAATTATAGATTATTTAAAATATAATTTAAGATCTCAAATGTTTGCAAAATCATTGCAAATGCAACTTGTTGTAGGAGCTCTTAAAAGATTAGATATGTTACGCACAATGCCAGAACTTCGTGAGAAGCTTTGGGAGAATGTAAACGCATTACAAGGAGGATTAAAAGAAAGAGGTTTTGATATTGGGACTACACAAAGTTGTGTAACTCCAGTGTATCTTAAAGGAAGTATTCCAGAAGCAATGGCACTTGTAAAAGATTTGCGTGAGAATCATCGTGTATTTTGTTCTATTGTTGTGTATCCAGTAATACCAAAAGGTTTAATACTTTTACGTATGATTCCTACAGCTTCTCATACGCTTATTGATGTAGAAGAGACATTAGTTGCATTTGAAGCTATAAGAACACGTCTTGAAAACGGAACATATAAAAGATTATCTGCAGGAGTAGAAGCTGCTCTAGGCGCTTAAAAATATAATTTCAATACACTATTAAGGCCGATTCTAACTATTTAGAATCGGCTTTTTTGTTTTTCTGTAATTAAGCAAAATTCCTGTGCTACTTACTTTACACATAGTTTGGATCTCTTGTATGTTGATTGTACAGGTGTGACAACTTAGATATTGTATAAAAAGAAAACCCTCCAATTGGAGGGTTTTGCGCACTAATAAACTAAGATTTATAGGTCTATCGTAATCGATCTACAGATTTTACGAGATCCTCATCGCGCTTAATGGCCTTATTTGCTAAGGCTAGTAAAACGATAGAAATAAGCGGGATGATCATTCCAATACCCTTCTCAAGAACCGCCGTTCCTCCGGATAAGATTTGTGATCGGTATATCAATACACCCAATAAAACAAAGTTTAATATCATTATCAGTCGCACTAGAACAAACTGATTTTGTCTCTTTTTATATAAAAATATAGTAATTAGTGATAACGCACCACTAAGACCAAAAAGCCCTAAAATAATAGGATTATCTTGTGCCCATACAGCAGCACCTTCAGAATTAGCGTAAAGGCTAAAAACAAATGGTAATGCTATAGAAATAATGAAGGCTAATGCCAAATATATAGATTGTATACGTTGTATCACTTTATAAAAATAATTTCAGTTGCAAAAATAAGTTTCTTTTATGAGTTATTTGGAAAAGTTTGAAAATAAAATTGTATCATTGTAATGTAATAACGTACTGAGCTCTCCGCTTTTTATTTTCTTGCTAGTTTATTTATCGATTTCTTCTTTCGATATATTTTCAAAAATCACACAATTATTAATTCACTCTAGTTACTAGATGTTTGACATTACAGAATTAAAAGCAAAAAAACTTCCTGAATTACAGGAAATCGCAAAAGGTATTAAGGTTCCTAAGTTTAGGACTTTGAAAAAATTAGATTTAGTCTATAAAATTTTAGATGTGCAAGCAGCTGATCCTGAGAAGGTGGCTAGTACTGCCGCGGCTAAAATGGCTAAATCTGAAGCGCCTAAGCCGGAAACTCCTAAGTCAGAAACCCTAAAAACTGAGGCGCCTAAGCCAGTAAGAGCAAATGTGCCTGTGAAAAGGGAAACTACTGACGCTCAAAATAACCCCTCCAGAGATAAATCTCAACGAGCTCGTACCCCAAAACCTAAAGTAAATAGACCAGAAGGAAATAGACCTGATGGTAATAAAACTGAAGGGAATAGACCTGATGGTAATAAAACTGATGGTAATAAAACTGAAGGGAATAGACCTGATGGTAATAAAACTGATGGTAATAAAACTGAAGGGAATAGACCTGAAGGGAATAGACCTGAAGGGAATAGACCTGAAGGGAATAAAACTGAAGGGAATAAAACTGAAGCAAATAGATCTGAAGGAAATAAATCTTCGGGAAATAAGCCAGCAGAAGCGGTTCATAAAGACTCTCGTAAAAAAGAAGAGGCTAAACCTGATCACAATACAAATACTAAAGGTAAAGAGAAGAGTGTTGATGCTCCTGCTCAAGAACAAAAAGAGCAAAAGCCTCGCGATCATCAAAAAGATAATCGTCAGAATACCCAGAATACCCAGAATAATCGTAATCAGAATACAAACCGTAATCAGAATACGAACCGTAATCAGAATACGAATCGTAACCAAAATCAAAACCGTAATACTGGGAATGGTAATAAAGATAGCCGTAACCGCTATCGTGAGCCAGATTTTGAATTCGAAGGTATTATCGAAAGCGAAGGAGTGCTAGATATCATGCAAGACGGATACGGGTTCTTAAGATCATCAGATTATAATTACCTAGCGTCTCCAGATGATATTTATGTATCACAATCTCAAATACGTTTATTTGGTTTAAAAACTGGAGATACTGTATTAGGTGTTATACGACCTCCAAAAGAAGGAGAGAAGTATTTCCCATTGATTAAAGTATCTAGAATTAATGGATTGAGTCCTAATATCGTAAGAGATAGAGTCTCTTTTGAGCACTTAACTCCCTTATTTCCTACAGAAAAATTCAATATTGCAGAGCGACAGTCTAGCATCTCTACACGAGTAATGGATATGTTTGCACCTATAGGAAAAGGACAACGTGGTATGATTGTATCACAGCCTAAGACTGGTAAAACCATGTTACTTAAAGATGTGGCAAACGCTATTGCTGCAAATCATCCGGAAGTATATCAAATGATTCTTTTGATAGATGAACGTCCAGAAGAGGTGACAGATATGCAACGTAATGTAAAAGGAGAAGTGGTTGCTTCTACTTTTGATAAAGAAGCACATGAACACGTAAAGGTGGCAAATATTGTTCTTGAAAAAGCAAAACGCCTTGTAGAATGTGGACATGATGTAGTGATCTTGTTAGATTCTATTACACGTCTAGCTCGTGCTTATAACACCGTACAACCAGCTTCAGGAAAAATACTTTCTGGAGGGGTAGATGCAAATGCATTGCACAAACCAAAACGTTTCTTTGGAGCAGCGCGTAATATAGAAAATGGAGGGTCATTGACCATTATTGCAACCGCACTTACTGAAACCGGATCAAAAATGGATGAAGTGATTTTTGAAGAATTTAAAGGAACAGGTAATATGGAATTACAATTGGATCGTAATATATCCAATCGCCGTATTTTCCCTGCAATCGACCTTACTTCTTCAAGCACACGTCGCGATGACTTATTGCACTCTAAAGACACGACGCAGCGTCTATGGGTACTTCGTAAGTACCTTGCGGATATGAACCCTGTAGAAGCAATGGAGTTTATGAGTGATCGTATTAAGAGTACACGTAATAATGAAGAATTCTTGATTTCTATGAATCGATAATTTTAATTATATATATAATATTAAATCCCTTCAGTAATGAGGGGATTTTTTGTTTTACGCTTTCGCGAAAGCGTATTCAATAAGAAAATGTGTAGATTTAAGGAATATCTATAACAAAAAGAATTATTATGAAATATACATTACT
>JBLHOX010000178.1:0-6760 GCA_047623725.1 Dokdonia sp.
AAAGCCAATCAATCACTTACGGTACGCCTTAAAGATATTACCCAGTATGAGACCATTATATCTGGTTTGTTAAACTCAGGTATTAATCGGATAGATGGGGTTCAATTTAAATCTTCTCAAGCGACAGCATTAAGAGAAGAGGCACGTGTAAAAGCTATTCTAGATGCTAAAAAACGTGCGGAGACGTATGCGACTGCCATTGGGCAATCTATAGGAAAGGCAGTACAAATAAGTGAAGCGTCTGCAAGTATACCACAACCACAACTTAGAAGTGCTAGTTTTGCGATGGAAGACTCTTCTGGTGGGGGAGAAAGCATTGCTCCAGGAGAATTATCAATTGTAGTACGTATTTCGGCTAGTTTTGAGTTGAAACAGTAATCAATCCTCTTCTCGTTTTATTGTAATGATTTCACTATCGGTGTACATACGTTCTATTTCATCTCTAGAAATACCGTACATATAATCGGCATAGTTTTCTCAGGTTTATCTAGTTTGTAAACTCCCATCACTTTCTCTACTTCATATTCATTGGGGATCACAAATAGACTATCACTTGTAACTTCTGCAACTTTTAAGGTAGTGTAAGCGCCTTCTGTTTTATAAGAATATACATCACCAGCTCTCGGACTTGCCATATATTGATCTTCTAGATTACTTGTTTGGCTACTTGCATAAAAAGAATATGCAATGATTAACGCGATGAGTGCGAGCCCAGAGAATTGCCAAATAGGAAGTTTTACACCTCTCTTTGTTTCTTTATATACCCTTTTTACGTGTTCAGGCATTTGTTTTGGCTTTAACTCTTCTCCACAGTTTATACAGCTAGAACCCCCTTTACGTCTATAGGGAAACATAGGAATCCAGAATACATGAAAATGACTACTAGAATAATGAAAAGACATATGTCCTTGCTCTTGGCAATTACCACATTTTACGATGTTATTTTCTACCGTTTTTAAGTGTACAGGCTTTGTTCCGTACATGATCATAGGTTGATGGTTGTGGTTGGTTTAAATATAACAGAACATATGTTACTTGATGATATGTATTATATCATCATAAGAATCTACTACGAGATTTATTATGACTGTCTCATCTTTAATATAGCTATCCATTTTCTCTCTTAGCACAGTTAGTTTTTGCAAGGTTTCTGGATCATTTATATAAAATTCAGAGATAGGTATATAGATTTCAAATGTATCTCCTTCTTTTTCTGCATAAATATATTTAGCAGTATCGAGGTCAAAAAACGCATGTTCAATAAAACCATCGGCAATGTTATTTACTTCTATTTCAGTAAGGTTTGATGTATTATATTCAATTTCATGCTTTACTGTTAGCCCATATTGCTTTGTTGCTATTTGACTTTCTTCTAGTTCTATCATCCCAAAAATACCCATACCAATAATAGCTCCTGTTATTAATCTATAGAATTCCTCGAGGTTCTACCTCGGGGTCAAAGAGGAAAGTTTGAAAACGGATAGTTTTCAAAAAACTAAAAATAAGTTTTTTCCGCTTGATACCTCGATGGCTCTGCCTCGGGGTAGTTCATTAAACATACCACCGAAGCACCTATAACTCTCCACCAACTATGGTAGGTTCCTCCAGATTCAATCTTTTCAAGAACCTGTTTTTCTTGATAATTTTTAAATAAGAGATAGGCAATAAACGTGTATACAGCAGGGATTAATTGATTAGGAAATCTAGAATTCGCAGGGATTATAAATGCGATCGAAAAAATAGCGATGGTTGCGAGAATTGTTATAATCCAGGTTTTCTTTACTTTTTCGGGCTGATTAATTGCTTTAAAATTCTCAGCCAAAAAATACCCGGCAGCTAATGGACCTCCGAGAAAAGCTCCGGCTCCTATGGCTTTATCTTTAAATACTTTGTTTTTAGACGTGTCTCCTTTAACTAAAATAGTATTCATATTATGATCCCTGTGTTTTCTCAGAACTTTCTACGAGTTTATTAATTCCTGTAAGCTCTTCACTCGTGAGATCTCGCCATTCTCCCACAGGAAGATCTAGAGTTACATTCATAATACGATTTCGCTTTAAGCGCACCACATCATACCCCAAATATTCACACATCCGTCTAATCTGACGATTCAATCCTTGGGTCAGGATAATTTTAAATTTAAAACGACTTATTTGCTCCACTTTACAACGACGTGTCACCGTATCTAGGATAGGGACTCCATTACTCATTTGCTGTATGAAAGAAGGCGTAATAGATTGGTCAACCGTTACTTCATACTCTTTTTCGTGATTGTTACGGGCTCTTAAAATCTTATTTACAATATCACCATCATTGGTCATAAAAATGAGACCCTCACTAGGTTTATCCAAACGTCCTATGGGAAAAATACGTTTAGGATAGTTGATATAATCTATAATATTATCTTTCTCCACATAAGTATCAGTCGTACACACAATGCCTACGGGTTTATGAAAAGCCAGATACACAAAATCTTCTTGATCTGGAGAAACCAAAACCCCATCAACCTCTACTTTATCCCCATCAATCACTTTGGTTCCCATCTCTGGCACTTTCCCATTAATGGTCACACGACCTTGATCTATAAGCTTGTCTGCGGCTCTTCTAGAGCAATAGCCTACTTCACTTAGATACTTATTAATACGTGTGGTCTTTTGTTCTTCCATAGTTAGCAAAATTAAGAGATTTAACCCGCATTATGCAATATAAAATCTATTACATCTTGAACAAGCTTCAAAATATACCGTTACACTGCTTTTTTGAGTTTAACCATAGCGGTGCTATGCTAAAACTCAGAAAACGCTATATTTTATTACTTCTTCAAGCCTCATCACGAAGTTCTATTGTATAATAAGGGTTTAAAATAAGTAGAGGTTCGCTTTCGCGAAAAAATTAAAATACCGTACTTTGCTGTTCTAAATATACCCTATGGCACTTACCAATAATGATGTTTTTAAGAAATTACGTGTAGCACATAAACTACGCGATGATGATATTGTAAAGATTTGTAGTTTGGTTGATTTTAAAGTGACTAAGAGTGAGATTGGTGCTATTTTTCGTAAAGAAGATCACCCTAAGTATATGGAATGCGGGGATCAGTTTTTACGTAATTTCTTAAACGGATTGGTGATTCATTTGCGTGGCCCAATGCCTCCTCCTAAGAAGAAGCCAGAATAGAACATATTTATAATTACGTTAAATGAAAAAAATCATATGTATAAGTAGCTTTTTCTTAGCGTATATTTTATGTTTTAACCATATATCTGCGCAACAAAATGTATCACAAGATGATGATGATAAGTTGATTGTTGGGACTTGGGTACATAAAACGGATAGAACTATAGACGGAAGAGAATACATTGAATTTACATGTCATGATACCATCCAATATAAAAAAAATGGACTTTACGTATTTAAACAATGCAATTGGAATGAGGCTGGCAATTGGAAATTTAATGCAGATAAAAATGTTATTATTCATTATAACATTAGCTGTGCTTATTGGGAAAAATTATTAGGCACTAAAGATTTAGGTGAAAGTCACGGAGAAGTGATTTCATTATCCCAGACAGAACTAGTCACAGTGATCTACGCAGAAGGTACAGGGGAAATTAGACAATATTATACTAAGCTTGAGTAAAAGTTGTGAGCATATACTTTCGTGCTTCAGCTATGCTCAGTATAAAATTTTACGTTTATACGCTTTCGCGAAAGCGGACAAAACCCTTTTAATCTCATAAGATGTAACTTCACGATGCTTACATCACACTTCTCTTTTTGTAATTTGAGATTTTTCCTTTTTGGAATTTGATACCTCGCATGCTTGCTTCGAGGTAGTTCATTATTACGCTCTCTTTATCCGAACCTTGGTTTTCTTTACACGTGCGTTATCTAATTTTTTAAGTAGATAATGAACTTCTGTTTTATGAACAGCAATATAGGCCGTGTCTTGTTTTAACTCAATAACGCCTAGTTGCTCTTTAGCAATCCCACCTTGTTTAAAGAAAAGCCCGGCGATATCTCCTTTTGATATTTTGTCTTTACGACCTCCTGTAATTTGAAGTGTTTCCCAAATAGAAGCTAGCGGTGTGTCTTGATCCGTTAAATACTCTTCCTCCATGGTAGGCATAAAATCAGGTAGACGCTCATTACGCCAGTGTAATATATACGCGGCTCCATCATTATGCATTCTAGCCGTACGTCCATTACGATGCGTAAATTCTTCTTCTCGTACCGGTAAGTGATAGTGAATAATAAACTTGATATCTGGAATGTCAATTCCTCTTGCAGCAAGATCTGTCGCTAGTAATATCTGGTGTGTTCCATTTCTAAATTTAAGTAATGATAACTCGCGATCACGTTGCTCCATCCCACCATAAAAAGAACCGTGAGCAATCCCACAATCCGAAAGGTATTCACTTATACGTGCAATGGTATCTTTAAAATTACAAAAGATAATCCCCGGCTGATTACCTAGATGACGTAATGCTTTTTCTAGCGTAGCCAATTTATCTTTTTCTGGAGAAACAATGGCTTTGATCTCAAGCTTAGAACTCCCTTGATGTAAATAATCGACAATAACAGGTTTATCTAATTTTACAAAAGCAGGAATGGCTATTCCTTGTGTCGCAGAGGTCAATACTTTTTTAGAGAGTTTTGGTAAGAAACTAATAATCTCTGTCATTTCTCCTTCAAAACCTACTTCTAAAGATTTATCAAACTCGTCTAATACGAGTGTTGTAAGATATTCTGTAGAAAATGTATCTCTTCGTAAATGGTCTGCAAGTCTACCGGGCGTTCCTATAAGTATCGAAGGTCTGTGCTTAATAGCTTGTCTGTCTGTATTAAAAGATTGCCCACCATAAGCAGCGTGTATTTTATAGCCCGTTCCCATAGTACGAGCAACTTGTTCTATTTGAGTAGCAAGCTCACGAGAAGGCACAACAATCAATAATTGTACTTCTTGAATACTAGGATCCAACTCTGCGATAACAGGCAGTAAAAACGCTAATGTTTTCCCTGTACCGGTAGGAGAGAGGAGGACTACATCTTTAGCTGAATGTATGGCTAACAGAGCGGCTTCTTGCATCTCATTTAGGGTCTCTATACCCAACTTGGCTAGTATTTGCTGCTGATTTTTTTGATGGCTTATCATCCTGCAAAGGTACTATGATTCGCTTAGATATACGTATGTTAAAAAACATAAGTTATCTGTTTTTTAAATTCATTAAACAATCCAATATTCAATATCTCATATTTATAATAATCAGGAGAAATAGACTAAGAATAATCAAGGTCAAACAAAAGGTTTTACTTAATATTCAATACGTTTTTTTTGAATAAAGCCTATTAACCAACACACTTTAAATAGGCGATAATAGCTTACGCTCTATCAGGCAGTTAAATAGATAAGATAGTATCGTCTATTCCTTGAATGATTACTGATTTCAGGTTCTTTATTATATACTATTCATTATAAAATAAAAACATAGTATTAACGCAACCCTTTATTGTTAATCAAGTCTATAGTAATATATTAGAACTCATCAAAAGATGCTTATGAAAAATCAGTACACGTTCCTTTTACTTTTTATCCTACTCTTTACATCGTCTGCACTGTTTGCACAAAATAGTGTATGTGCCGATATAACACCTTTTTGTTTGACAAATGAAATTACCATTTTCCCTAATTGTTTTAATGGAGGAGGTAATTGTGAACCAGCAGCAGAAACCGGACCAGATTATGGTTGCTTAGGGGCGACGCCATATCCTACTTGGCAGTTTGTAGAGATTAATCAGTAGGGAGATTTAGTTTTTGAAATCGCTCAAAATACAAGTTTTGATGATAGTGGAACACCTACGGGAACTCTTCTTGATGTTGATTTTATTATATGGGGACCTTTTGGCGTAGATGATGACTTATGTGATTATGATAATTTGCAAAATGTAAATCTAATTGATTGTAGTTTTTCTCCCGCTGCAGTAGAAGTAGCAACAATACCTAATGCTATCGTAGGCGAACGGTATGTATTGTTGGTTACAAATTTTAATCAACAACAAGGGTTTATTAGAATAGAACAATTTGGAGGCGATGGTGCTACGACATGTACGATGGGTATGGACACTACCTTTGAAGCTTGTGAAGGTGATACGATTAATCTTGAGGCATCTATGACAGATGGATCAAACTATCAATGGTTAGAGTTTGATGGAAGTGACTTTGTGACGATTCCTGACGAAACCACTGCTTTCTTAAATGTGACTCAAGATGGTGTATACCGTGTTTCTTATACGCTAGCTGATAATACCATAGTAGATGAAGACTTAACAGCCATTTTTAACCCGATTCCAGCTGTTGTAACTCCTTCTGATTATATTATCTGTGATGATGAGAATAATGATGGTATTGCAGAGTTTATGCTTTCTATTAAAGATGCAGAGATTACAAATGGTAATCCAGATGTAGTCATTACGTATTACGAAACACAAACAGATGCTCTCACAAATGTGTCTCCATTATTTGATTTATACACCAATAGCATCCCATTTGCTCAAACCCTATTTGCAAGAGCCGAAAATAGTATCACAGGTTGTTTTGCAGTCGTACCTTTAAATTTAGTGGTAGCAGATACCCCTACAATCATTGATGATATTCCTAATCTTGTACTCGATGATATCGATAATGATGGTTTTGAAGTTTTTGATCTTACGATCAATGAAGCGCAAATTTTGGGGACACAAGATTCAACAGATTTTGTAT
>JBLHOX010000179.1:0-6672 GCA_047623725.1 Dokdonia sp.
TATAGTTATCTAAACGTTTTATAGCACTGTAATCCAACGTACGTTTTCTATCTAAAAAAAAATAATGCACGCTAGGATCTATCGTTGATTTCAATTTTCCTTCAAAACGTGATGCACAAAGATAAGACCTCTCTATATCTATAGATAACAGATTTGCATACTCTACTGCTATGCGCTCTGCGCCTCCAAGGTCTAAACTATCTATTAATTGCAATACTCTCATAGCAATTCTTTTATAGAAGATTCAAAAGTATCTAAGGTATATTGATGTGACCATTTTTGTCCTTCTGCAGCCATTTTCTGTAATTCTTTTGGGGATTTTATCGCTTTCGCGAAAGCGGCAACATCACTATCCACCTGTACATCAAGAAGAATTCCTCTTGTGCCTTCTCCCAACATCCAAGAAACACAAGAAATAGGAGTCACTATTGGGATCACTCCCCAAAACATAGCTTCTGCAACTACCTTAGGCCATCCTTCTGACTTAGATGCTAATAGTAGAAAATGAGCCTTTTTATATGCTTCTTGAACCACCTCTGTAGTCTGATTACCGTATAAAGTAGCAATATCCTGAAGTTGATGATCGGCTATATATTTTTCTAGTAAAGGGCGTTGATTCCCTTCTCCATAAAAATCAATTTTCATATCGATGCCTTGGTGAAGACATTCTTTTACAAATTCCAAAACATATAATGGGCGTTTTCCAGGAGCGAGACTTCCCACAAACATGATACGAAATGGCAAACTATAGGTCGAAGTCTTAATCTCAGGAATTTGCGCTTCTCTATATGTCGCTGTAAAAAACGGAACTATATTCTTACTTTGGTTAGGCCAATCTCCGTAGGCAAGTACACTCATGTTCTTCGTTAAAAAAGTATTCTTAAGAATCCATTTTTGTAATTTATAACTCCGAGGTTGTTTTGCTTTAGGGTCCCAATTTCCAGCATACTTGGCTGTTTTTTTCTTTCCAGGAAAAAATATTTGCGCAATACATCCTAGTAAACCTATATTTCCTGGACATCTTAAATGAATGTGATCTGCACGACGTATGGCTCCTAGTATTTTAAAAAAGATAATTGGAGTATAAAAGAAACTAGAAAAAATAGCTTTCAATGATGTAAGCGAAATTTGAGGAATGGCTGTAAAACGCACAGTAGAGGTATAAGGCAAATCAATAGGTGTTACCTCTTCATCTATCTTATGCCCAACGACCTCAACATTATCCACATGTGCATTCCAAATATTCATTTCCCTCACATACGGACCATACCCATAATACTGGTCATCTTTTAATTTGTGTCGTACGTGTGTGATTATAAGAAAATTCATGCTATCCAATCGATGTCTTATTTATTTTCAATTTTTGGTTTATTAAATAATAAACCAAACCATCCTACCACTCTTCCAGATGCTTCAGTAAACGCTTCTGTTCGTGCTTTTTTGTTTTTTGAAATACTATTGCTAAAACGTATTAATGTGAGTAATCCTGACGTTAAATTCCATTTTAGTTTTGCTTTGATGGTAGGTTTAGGGTATTTAACTCTCCAAATATACCACCCATTACGCACGACCATTTTTCCATAATTAAATTTATTAGGACGTCCATCTGGATGATGGTGGTGATGCAATTGTGCATTTGTATTTATGTATAGTGTTCCTTTTTTTGATAATCGTAATGTAAAATCGGCATCTTCATACAAGCCGTACCCTTCAAAATATTCTGAAAATTTTTGGGTTTGAAGTGCACTCAATTTATAAGAAGCTACACCTCCCATAAGCTGTTCTACTTGATATATCTTACCCGAAGGCGGTAAAAAACTAATGGATCTTCCATGAGAAAAGTCAGGTAAGAAACCTGGGGTTTTATCAGAATCTAAGCCCAGTTTTTTACGCAATACAAATCGAGAACCGTCTGATCTCACATATCCATCATAATAAAACTGATTGATGGCTGGTGTAAAAGGTTCTTTTACTTCTTTCCAAGAGTTTTCATTTACAATATACCCTCCTACTCCTAATGCCTCTGGATGTTTTTGATAGGTCTTAAGAATCTCTTCAAAATAGGGAGGTTCTAAAACAATATCATCATCTAGAAAGCAAACAATTTCCATAGTATCTTCTACTAGTGCAATACCGTAATTACGTTGTTTTGTGAGTCCTCTGTGTTCTGGAGGCACTTTATAATAGGAAAGGTTTTTGTATTTGCTTTCGCGAAAGCGGTCTTGGGTTGCATCATCTGTAGAGCCATCTATAATCAAAATTTCGTCTGGATATTTTGATTGCAACACGACACTATCCAGTAGTGTACATAGTGCTACAGGTCGCATATATGTACAAACAATTAAACTTAGTTTCCTGTTATGCATCTAGAGGTAATTTTTTTGCCCATTGGGCACTGTTTTTCCAAGCTTTCTTAAAGTAAGAAATATAAGAAAAAGGATTTTTGATCTGTTGATTCCTGTAATATTTAAAGAAAAGTTTCCATTTATACCCTTTTAACTGGGCTTTGGTGGTGTTTTTTGTACGATGAAATAAGATTTGAGGTGCTGGTTTTGGAAGTACCTTATCATTATTCCAAGGAAATGAAGGCAGACTTCTAAAACCTCCTATAGGTGCTTTGAGATGTTGTATTTGTATCTCTGGAGCATAGATCACGTCATATCCAAGGGTACGTATTTGCATTCCAAAATCTACATCTTCTCCATATCCATGTTCTAGCGCCATATCAAATGATGCTTTCTTGACAATATCACGATGTACTACAGAGCATCCAGAGCCAAAGGTTTCCCATTGCTTATAGGTTGTATGTCGCTCTACTTCGCCTTCTTGCAAATAAGACATATTAATACAATGAGATCCCGTTTCTTTAATGGCATTTGCTATTTTTTCTAAGAGATTAGGAGCAAACCTATTGTCATCATCAAAAAGGAAAACCCAATCGGCACTTGTTTTTTCTAATGCAATATTACGTGCATTACAGGCTCCAGTTTGATGTATAAACTCATGCTCTATAGGAAAAGGCCATTGTTCTTTTGTGATATAATCCAATTCTGAGCTGCTTTCTGGATCTGGATTTTGTTCTATAATGACAATCTTTTGAGGAAGTATTGTCTGTTTAGAAAAATCGGTAAGGACATCGTATAAATACGTTTTTCTTCCTAAGGTGGGTATGATCACATCTATCTCAAATGTTTCTAATAATTTCTTTGAAGATTGGATAGGGATTGTGGTTAGATCTACAGCGGTTTTATTTGTTTTGACAAATAGCCATGCGTTTATAAAAGCAGCCAATGGAAGTTTTTTTTCATAGCGTATGTGACATACTAGTAAGAAAAGAAGCCACGGTGCCTTAAAATGTTCTTTTACAAAAGCATATTGTAATTGCAAGCTTGCTTTTTTAATGGTGTCTTGACTAGGCGCTACCTGCAACAATAATGGTTCGTGGTAACAGAGTAATCCTGCTGATTGCCCTTTTCGCGCAAGCGAATTCAAGAAATAATCAAATCCTCTAGTGATAGTAATAGCACTTTCTATAGTTAATAAGACACTCGCATGTATCGCTCCTACAGCACTACTCATACACCAAGTAGGGTATTCTTTATGTGCGTTTATGTTTAAAAACGGACTATCTTCTATGTATCCTATAGATGGAGATAAGAATGGGGATATAGCATCACCAAGACTTACCATACGTCTTTTATGATGTAATAATTCAGGAAGCGCCTGTGTATTGAGCTCCTTTTTATTTTCTACATGACACCAAACAATCCACTCTTCAGGATACCGTTCTGCTATTGTCATTAAGACTTGAGCAGGCTTTTTCTCTTGAATAGAGATGGGAATTGCCTGATCATCTAAAACCTCTTGTACCGTATCGTGTATGTGATATAAAAAGATCATGAGGTCGTAATGTCTTTGTAGAATATACTATTCTTTTCTGCTATTTGATCTTGTGTAAACTCTTCCAAAATACGTTTACGTGCTTGTATACCCATCTTTTTTGAAAGATCCAAATCTTGCAATAAATGTACGATCGCTCCTGATAGTTTTTGAGTATCATCTGGGTGAACAGTATATCCTGTCTCTCCATCTACCATGAGTTCTTTTGCCCAGCCTATATCTGAGGTTACCATGGCTTTTTCTAATGCCATGGCTTCTAGCCAAGTCATGGGGAATGCTTCTGCATAACTAGGCAGGCATACTACGTGAGATTTCCGAATAGCATCTGCAACTTCACTATATGGGATTTGAGCTATAAACGTTGTATTCTCTAGTGCTTCTTTATTTAAAATCGATTTTAATAATGCAATTGTAGAAGTCCCTGATGTTGCATCAACAACATCTTTTCCTATAAATTTCAGTGTTGCTTTAGGTTCTTTTATAATGACTTCATTAAATGCTTTTGCTAGCGCAAGTACACCTTTCTTACGGATTACACTTCCAAAATAAAGGATTGAATACGGAGTAATCATCATATTGTCTGGCGTAAATGCTTCTACATCTACTCCGTTATGAATGGTTGCAATATGGTGTTGTAATCCAAAAAGAGTCTTTGTTTTTTCTGCTGTAAATGTGCTCACTGATAAAATATGATCTGCACCCAAAAGTGCCTTTTTCTCAAAGTGAAAATTTTTCTTTTTTTGAGGTCTTCCTTCTAAGTGGCAAAAGTAGGTGTCTGATCCGTGAAGGCGTATAACTACTGGAATTTTAAATTTCATAAATGCCGTAATCCCTGTCCAATCGGGTGCTTCTATAGCATGAATATTTTGGCTCTTTACAACACGATTTATATACTGATTGATATGCCTGCGATATAAATACCATCCTCCTATTGGATATTTTTTATGTTTAATCAAGTGTAATGTAACCCCTTGATCTTCCAATATGGCATCCTCTGATTGGCTATATACAAATATGGTTACCTGTATATGCTTTCGCGAAAGCGCAACCGCAAGATTTTTAATACTAGTCCCTATTCCTGCTGCACGCTTTATACGTGGATGAGGATATTCTGGTGTGAGGAAGGCTATATGCATCTAGTTTTTAAGTAAAAAGTCTTCTGCTATTTGTTTTGTGAAAATTCTTGCTCCCTCTACATTTAAATGACCACAATCAAAATAAAAAGATTCTTTATCATCATATATACTCATATAGCTGGTAAGGTCAGGAAATATTTGTTTAAACTCATCTTCCATAGACCTATTCTTTTTGTATTTACAATAAGGTGCTATTATCCAATTTACATTTCCTAATGATGTTGCAGTACGCTCAATTTCTGATATGTACTTTACTTCTCCTGTTATTTTCAAAGGTTTTGATAAAGGAGAGATATCCTTAAAATTATGTCCTTTCTTTGGTGTCCATCCATTATTCAAATTTATTCCTGACCTTTTTTTTATAGACATTGCAAAGACTTCCCTAAAACCAACAATTCGATCATTCGTCATATATTTATAAAAAGGAACATATTTTTCTCCAAAAGATAAATCTGATTTTATAAATTCCTTTAAAAGGGCATTGTCAGTGTAGGGAATAACTTCAGCTTTTATGGAAGGAAATATGCTTTCTTTATTAACAGGAAAATCAAGTTGGACATATACCTGTTCTACTTTTTTATTTTGCGCTTCTAATAGTTTTAAAACAAGTAATTGTTCCTTTAATGCAGATCCTGCTAATCCATAATTCATACAGGTTTTTCCTGTGAGTTCTGTAAACAATTCACAATCTATACCGCACTCTATTCTTGAGTTACCTATAAAAATAACGTCATAATCAGGGTTTTCATCTTGTAATATCTGTTGTAATTTTGAATTAGGATGTTGATTTTCAAATATGTATGTATAGTATCTATCAAGAATATAAGACACACATAAAACAACACTTAAAATAATGATTATATGTAATGCAAATTTTCTCATTAGAACTGAAAGTAAATAAAATCTTGATGGTCAGAATAGACGCCCAAAGTTAGCAACAAGATGATAATTAAAATAATTTTAGGCCATTTCCAATATCCGACAAATGGGTGTTCTTGTTTCTTATTAAACCATTCTATACCTATAAAAATAAAGATGACCAATGACATTTCAATGGTATATCTTTCAATATTTAAATATTCGATAGAAAAATGAAAATTTGAAAATAATCTTTTAATGTATTGAAAAGCTTCCGTTACTGTATTTGCTCTAAAAAACACCCAAGCTATAACCACTAATGCAAATGTGAGAAGCATCTGAAAAAGTTCTCTAATTTTCGGAAATGTGCTATCTGAAGCTACTTGATTTAGGTTTTTACGATTTTTATTGGTCAATAATACGGGAATAAAGAAAAGTGCATGCAGACCTCCCCATACAATAAATGTCCAATTAGCTCCGTGCCAAAATCCACTTACTAAAAATATGATTATGACATTACGCAATTGCACCATACGATTTCCTCTAGATCCTCCTAATGGAATATATAAGTAGTCTCTAAACCAAGTAGAAAGTGAGATATGCCAACGCCTCCAGAACTCTGCTATATCTCTTGAAAAATATGGATAATTAAAATTACGCATCAAATCAAAACCAAATAATCTTGCCGTACCTATTGCGATATTAGAATATCCTGCAAAATCTCCGTAAATCTGAAAAGCAAAGTAAAAAGCTCCTAAGGCCAGACTAGTCGTATTTA
>JBLHOX010000180.1:0-6646 GCA_047623725.1 Dokdonia sp.
ATTCCAATCAAAGGAAAAATAAAGAATATCATTCCAAAAATGGGTGTTACATGGTGTGATGTAACTGTTACTGCTATTAATGATAATGATGTAAACAGATAGCGGTATTTTCCTGTTTTTAGCCACAGATATATTTCTGGCAAGGCATGCATTAATACAGAGATTCCTATAATACTAGCTAGCTGTCCAAAAATATGAAGTGTTTCTACAAAAGACGAAGAGAATACGGCAAGTATCGCTGCATATCCTGCAACTGTTCTATTTGAAGTAATGAGTAACGAGAATCTATAGACACCCGTTATAAAAAGAATGATACTTACAATAGCAATTGTAAATAAGCCAAATTTCAACCCTCCCAGTAAAGATAACATTGCGATAGATTGATGTACTAACGGAGGATAACTTGTCACCGTAAATCCTGTATACCATTTGTAATTCCATGGTTCAAACCAACTATTTGCGTAATGATCTGCAAAGAATACATGTATTAATGCATCATAGGTTGATTCGAGTGTAAAAAACACAGATGTCCCATGAAATGCAAGTCCTACAAGGAGGGCTATTAATACATGTTTATTGGTGCTTTCTTTCATCTACAAGTTCTCTATTCTTTTGAAATTTAAAGATATAACAAACTTTCTTCTCTGAAAGAAGGAGTGGTCTATGCCTTTTTCTCATTCGCCTATACAAAAGCGCCATCCATCGAATATACTCCAAAAAGGAGGGAGCAGCCAGGTACTTTTGACAAAGAAATCAAAACAAACACACAATGAAAACTGGAATTATAATCCCTTGTTACAACGAATCTAAACGTTTACCTGTAGACGCATTTATTAACTTTATTACAACGCATGAAGACTATCATTTGTGTTTTGTAAATGATGGAAGTAAAGACAACACCATAGAAGTTTTAGAAACGATACAGAAAAGTGCTAGATCTAGAGTAAGTATTGTAGATATCAAGAAAAATGCAGGAAAAGCATCTGCCGTGAGATATGGCTCTAGATATTTATTTAACCGAAAAGATATCGAATACATTGGTTTTATAGATGCCGATCTCTCTACAGACTTTGACGATTTTAAAAGTTTAACAACAACACTTCATAAAAACAGTGAACTTCTGTTTGTATATGGATCAAGAGGAAAAGGTGATGGACAGATAGAGAGAAATGTGATGAGAAATCTGTTTTCTAAAATCATAAAAATGATTGTTTTTATGATTCTTGGCTTACCTATTGAAGACACACAATGTGGTGCAAAAGCATTTAGAAGAAGTGCCATTCCTTTAGCTTATGACAAAGCATTTTTAACAAGATGGTTATTTGATGTAGAGATTTTTATACGCCTTAAAAAACACTTCGGATCCAAAGAAATCATGACCAAAATGTACGAGCAACCATTACAACGTTGGGTTCACGTAGACGATTCTAAATTAGGTATGAAAGACGCTATCCAGATCCCAGTTAAATTAGTACAGATTTGGATGTCTTATACTATTTATCCTCTTCTTAGTATACAAAAAGCAACTCCAGAGATCCCTCAACAAGTCATTATTTCACAACCAGAAACTCTTCCTATGGCAACATAATTACTTTTACATCTAGCACACTTTAAAAACAAAATCACTCCTAGCCTCTCATACATATCATCAATAAAATGTTTTTGTAACCTCAAATTCATCATTTAAATATATAATAGGAGGAGTACGCTTTCGCGAAAGCGTATAAAACACAAAGACACGTATACCTTTATATAATACCTCTGTCTTTTGCTAATGAAATAAGCTGTACCGGATTTTTTGCATCCAAAAGCACCTTTAATCTGCCTATGTTTTTCTCAACACGGCTAAGGCTACAAGGTGGAATAAGCGTTTCTGAAATTTGTTTTTGAGAAAGCCCTCTAGAAAGAAAGTTTAATATCTTGATATCATTTTTATCTATCTCATCAATATCGTCTATACTTCTAAGAAGTTGTTTGATTCTTGGAGTACAATATGACTTTTGGGTAGAAATCACTTTCAAGGCTTTTTTGATGTGTAGAGACTCATCTCTTCCCTTTGCTACAAAGGCGTTTATACCGTATTCTTCAAACAGTTTTTTAATTCTTCCAATTCCTTTTTCTACCGAAAAAACAATAATTTTCAAATCAGGAATTGCTTTTTTTGCTTGTATTATTAAGTCTTCGCCAATAGTAATATCACGATCTCTGTGATCTTCATCAAACTGAAGATCTGTAATGAGTAGTTCAAATGGATCGTTTTCTTGTACTGATGCTTTTATTTTTATGAGTGCATCATCACAATACTTCGTTTTTTGCACAGTAGCAACAATTTCTTTTAAAATGCTTTCCACTCCTCTGTGAGTGGTGTCTTGGTCTTCGGCAATTAATACTTTTTTAAACATAAGAAGGGGGTATTAAATTTTTAAAAATAAAGGTGGGCTTTAAACCCATTCCCTTTTGATGAGTTAAAAGTAACACTCCCCTGAATGTTTTTTATACGGGTTTCCACATTTTGGAGTCCTCTTTTACGAACATCTTTAATAACAAACCCTACCCCGTCATCTGTATAGTTTATAAAATGCCTTCTTCCTTCTGATTTAAAAATCACTGTTACCTTTTTTGCTTTGCTATGCTTTTTCATATTTACAAGCAACTCTTGAAGGCTTCTATAGATATTTATTTTTTTATGATCTGATATAGTATCCCAATTAATTCCAGACATTACATTAGTGATCACTTTGACCCCTTCTGTATTGTGCTGTGTAATTAAAAACTTGAAACTCCTAGCAAAGTCTTTACTATCAAAACCATCTATCTCTGCAGAGATATCGCGAGTCCGGTCATATAGTTCGTCTAACCTATCTACTAAGTGAGTTTTTACAGCAGTAGGGATTTCCTCATGATTATCTACATAATTTAAAGTATCTGACATATCATTTGCCAACTCATCATGTACTTTTTTGGAAAGCCTCCTTTCTGTTTGATAGGTTTCTTTTATGACTTCTTTGACTTTTTCTTTTTTGTGTTTTAATTTTAAGATAAAGAATAAAAATACAGCAGATATTAAAAGGAGTAGACCTACTCCTATAAATATTAATTTTTGACGCTTCTTCTCTTCATCGCTTTGTAGTTTTTGCGCAAGAGACTTTTGACGTTCTTTATTGACATCGTATTTTGCGTTTGAGAATTTTTTATCTATATCTAATTTACTTTTATCCATAGCGTCAATAAGATCTATGAAAGCATGGTAATAAGAATTCTTTTCTAACTTTAATAAATTTGACAAAGCCTCCATTTTAAAAATCGGGCTATTGATTTTCATAGATAAGTCATATGCTTTGGCTCCAAAAAAAGATGCGGAATCTATATTTTTTACATGATAGTATTCTGTAAGATATTTGTAACTAGAAAACATTCCTGAAAGGTCATTCTCTAGTTTTCTCATCTCAAGTGCCTTAAACATATTTGAAACCCCTTTAGAATCACCTAGTTTACTTTGAACAAGTCCTAGATTACATAAGACTCTAGCATTCTCTTTTTTATCTTTATTCCTGTAGATCTCTTCATGTGCAAAAGAAAGTTCTGTTAACGCTAGCTGTAATTTATCTTCATCTATATACACATTGGCTTTATTATTATATCCTATAATACAATCATTTAGATTTTGAGTTAGCCCTAAAACTTTATCATACGATTGAATTGATTTCTTATAATGGTCTAATTCCCTATGAACTTTACCTAAACTGTTATATAAACCTATTTTTACATCAGATGCCCATTCATTACTTTCAATTTCTTCTGTTAATTCTAATGCTTGTATTGCACTATTTTCGCTTTCATGATAAGCCCCTAATTCAAACTCAGCAATAGATAAAACACTTAAATTATAAATTATTTTGATGGTGTCATTTTCAAGTAAGCTTTTTTCTTTTTCTTTTTCGAAAAACAAATATCCACCTATTAAATCTTGTCCTCCTTTGGGAGAAAGAATTAAGCTATACCAATATGAGATACTATCTTTTTCTTGAGCTAGAGCATTTCCAGTACCAATCAGAAATGTAATAATAAAAAAGAGGGATAAAGTTTTTGCTGCTTTCATCCCTCTAAAATACTAACTATTATCTAGTTAATAATTATATAATTAACAATTACCCCCCATTACTTCCGCCTCCTGGTGGCGGTGGCGGTGGTGGTGGTGGAATCGTTCCGTCCTCTCCACAACAAGCTTGTGGTGTTTGGAAATCATCTACAAGGGAATCTTCTGGACTACACGAAGTACAAAAAACACAACCAAAAACTACGGCTATTAAAAATAACTTTTTCATCATTTAAAAAATTTGAAATTTGAAAAAGGAGTGCCTGTCCGAGACTATCTCAGATTACTGTACGGGTTCTAGAATCCCGTTACTCACGTATGAGTTCTCCTTGTTTTTGGAAAGTTGAAATCCGTATTACAGTTACTCTAAGTAACTTTCCGGCTGTCTTTTAAGTAGACTGTTACGGGTTCCCGTAAGAAGTAGTTTTGTACAATTGTTATGTTAGCACTTCATAACAGTAACTATTTCTTATCACAAAGAAAATAGAAGCTAGAAAAGTTATTGTAGACAGAATACAGACATGTTTTAGACATGTTTTAGACATCAATAAACACGGGCAATAGCAAGGCATAACGTCTCGTATTTGTCTAAAGAAAATTTCCTTATCCGCATGAATCACAAGCAAATTGAAAGGATTGTCCAAAAAGTATTTGAAAAAGCAAAAAAAGGAAGTGTATCTCATTCTAAATATGCTTTGGCAAAGCAAGTAGTAAAAGAAATACATGCTCTAAACCCTAAGACCTTAGAGAGAGCTTATTCACGATATATTGAAAAGAAGGATACTATTAGTACTCCAAATCCAGAGACCATAGCATTTTTTTGCAAGTATATTGGATATCCTGATTATGAAGCGTATATGAGTGAAAATTCTAAACATAAAATCATACAGACAAACAAGAAGAAGCCTAAAGAAAAAAAGACAGATGATTCAGAGAAAAATGGGAAGATTAAAAAAAAGTATACATGGTCGTTTACGCTAAAAATAGTTATCATATTAGGAGCAATTATTACCGTTGCTAACCAATTTATAAGAGAAAAAATACAATTACTCATCGCTCCTTTATCAGAGTAACTCTATTCTATTATATAGGATAAGAATCATTAAATCATGAAGAGTACGCTTTCGCGAAAGCGCATAAAAAAAGCTTCAAATCATAAGACTTGAAGCTTTCTTAGTTAACGTACTATCAAAGAGAAATAGTCGTCTTTTAAAATATCTATTATACAATCTCTCCTACAATAAAGTCAAAACTACTCGCTATAGGAACAATAGCACTTGTATATATATATAATTTAAACCCCCCTGAATATGCATTTAAGACATATGTCATCCCTGGTTGTTGTCCTGTAAGAGATACTACAGGAACTGGGTTTGTTACATTACCATTGTAGTCAATGGTATACTCTGCTCCTGTGTATTGACAAGAGAAATTTCCGTTACTAGTGATTTGACCGTCTTGTGTTACTGTACCACAGTAACCACTTAATGAATTTGCCATGTTTAAAAAAGTTTAGTTTATCATCTACTCTTTTATTCTCTTTAAACTAATGAAGAGAATTAGGTTTTTCGATTTCCACCTTCTAAGAATATGCATCATTCTATGTTACAAAATTGCCATATTATTGTTCACAAAAACAACCTATTTCCCCTCAAAATTCACTTCTCTTCACCCTTAAAGTCACAAAGGGTTTTCCCTTATATTTTATACTAAAACTGGTATCAAATACAAAGACCCTACTCTAAATAATCAGAGTAGGGTCTTTTTCTTCTATACTTTAGATTACAATATCAACTCGTACGAATCACCGAAGGAGGCACCCACGCTTGGGTTGTAGCTACAGAAGGTGCCGGTATATAAACTCGCAATACCATAAAAAATGAATCATCATAATTATTGTCCTCATCTGCCGTAGGCGTTTGAAGCCAATAAGTTCCTTCTGAGTTATCTGAAGGTTCGTCTTGTTGTAAAAAAATTGTCATTCCTCCTTGACTATTACGAGATTGATACTCTGTTGCATTACTATTTATAGTATAAGCAACAGAATTGGGGATTAATTGATACGAACTATTATACAGCGTAATAGACCAGAATCCACTAAAATCACTTTCAAAGGGAGGAAAGCTATTTTCTATAAACTCAATCGTATAATCCTGACTGCCAGATAGCATTTGACCACTACTATCCATAATGGTATTTAAATAAACTGCTTCAATAGTCCAATGAGCCGTAATCCCTGAGAGTGCTTGTAAAGAAGCTCTTGTTAAGTAATCTCCTACTTGACCTGCCTTCCCCATATATACCTAATCTTTATACACAAATATAATTTTACATTTACACATATAACTATCTAAATATCAATGTATTATATTTGTTTTTATTGTTCTTTTTACTTACCTTTAAGTATGATAAATAACTGTTAAAAAGGGTTTTATAGCGATATTTCTCCCGATAAACGTTTAGACCTAAGATTAGAATTAATAGCAACCGATTTGTTATATTCGGGTAGTGCTACAGTAAATAAAGCTGCTGAAAGCCATGCCTCTAAAA
>JBLHOX010000181.1:0-6624 GCA_047623725.1 Dokdonia sp.
GCTATCATCCAGAAATATATCCAACAGAACAGCACAGATTACATTACTGTCATAACAGCACCTAAAGGACGCGCAAAGCAAATGAATGCTGGAGCTACTATTGCAAAAGGAGCTATCCTTTATTTTTTACACGCAGATAGTTTTCCTCCAAAAGGCTATGATCAAGACATTATAACCGAAGTATTAAAAGACAATCTCGCAGGATGCTTCAGGATGCGTTTTGACAGCAATCATCTATGGTTACGCCTTGCTAGTTGGCTCACTCAATTCTCTTGGAGAGCCTGTCGAGGAGGTGACCAAAGCCAGTTTATCACAAAAGAACTATTTGAGAAACTTGGCAGATATGATGAACGTTTTATTATTTATGAAGATAATGACCTCATCAATAAATTATATGCTCGTAACGAATTTACCGTTATTAATAAAAAAATTACAACCTCATCTAGACGCTACAAAAACAATGGCATCTGGAAACTACAATACCATTTTTGGGCTATTTATGTAAAAAAATGGTTTGGCGCTTCTGCCGAAGAATTACACGAGTATTATAAAAAGAAAATTGTTTCTTAACAACACTTCTTTATCTTAGGCGAGTGAAATCTATAGAGTATATTTTAGTTATTTTATTATCTGTAGGAGCATTCCAAGGGATTATATACGGTATTATTTTATGCAAAAAAAAAGGCTTGCACTTTTATGCAAATCGTTTTCTTGCAGCTATTCTTTTCTTTTTTTCGTACAGATTACTTGTAGAGACTAGTAAAATATTTGGATATGTTCGTTATGATTTTTGGTACCAAGTACTCCTAGAATACAATTGGATATACGGTACACTACTCTTCTTCTTTGTGAAGAGTTATGTCAATCCTGATTTTCGCTTAAAGCGAAAAGACTACATTCACTTTTTACCCGTAGCTATCGAAATTATTTGGAGCCTCTTTATAAAAACACAAAACTTTTATTGGGATGGCACACGAGAAAGTCTCTCTTGGCTTGGATATTATGGATATATGGCTTGGATGCTCTACCCTACGATGTATATCATCTCTAGCGGACTCCTTATTTACTATACAAGCAAATCCCAAAGAATACTTTCACACCTTCCTCGGCTTCTCAATTACGAACATATAAAAGAGAAACTCCATTGGATTCGGCGTGTCGTAAAAGTGATCAAAATATTTGCTATCATCTATATCATAGTTATCCTTATAGATTATTTTTTCTTCAATTTTGCGGGAAATTTATTTTACGGACATCCAGTTTTTATAGGAATGGCAATCATTACCTATTGGTTGGCTTTAGAAGGGTTTTCTAGACGGAAAGATGCCGCGCTGAAAACTATTCATCAATTATCAGATAAAGAGCAAAAACAATTACAAGAAATAGCTGCGTCTATACAAAAAATAATGACCGAAGAATCTTTATATAAAGATCCTGAATTAACGTTAAGTACGCTTTCGCGAAAGCTAAACCTCAAGCCCTACCTAGTCACCAAATCGTTAAACACCATCCTTCAAAAAAAGTTTACAGACTATGTAAACGAACTCCGAATAGAAGAAGTAAAACGAGCATTGCAAAACCCAAAAAGCAACAACTACACCTTACTTGCTATCGCATACGACGCAGGTTTTAACTCAAAAGCATCTTTTAATAGAGCTGTAAAAAAGATCACAGGAAAATCTCCAAGTAACTTAAAAACAAACATTTAAAAGACTCAATTTTAAAATTGACACCTCAAAAAAGTGTCATTGCCAGAATTGAGACGACTGGCTTCACTTCATACTGCATCTTTGTGCCAACCAATAAAAAGCGCAAAAGATGAAAACGTATCTCACTATCTGTTTTATACTAGCAACAATAACTGTTTTTGGACAAAGAGACTGGACGGGCCCTACTGGAAAAGAACCGGTACCAGAAAAATTTAAAGATCTACCAAGAGCCATAGAAGTAGCCAACTTTCCTAAAGAAAATGATCCCATAAAAATAAACGATCAGTACTACTGGAAACATGCTACCGCCATTGTAAGCAAACAAAGTCCAATCACTATTACAGAATATGGTGCTTATTTATTCTATGACGGGCAATGGAATCTAAGAAGGTCATATCCTCTTAAAGAACTTGATAAAACATTTGGCACAAAAAAACAAAAACTCTTACAAGCACAACCCTACATCTGGACAGATAACTGGCGCGTTGACTCAAATCCTTATGCAGGTTGGGCACTATGGTATTTTATAGGTGCTACTCCAAGTGGAAAGACCGTTTGCGGCTATGACACCATACATACAACAGATAATGTTTTAAAAAATTAATTATGAAGATATATATCACGGCACTATTTTTAAGCATCTCATCACTCCTATTGAGTCAAGACACATACACGATTACGCAAGAAAGCAAAACACTCATCTGGGGTGGAAAAGCAGCTGTAGGAGGCTATGCACCTGAAGGTACTTTACAAGTCAAAAATGCTACCATTACCTATGTAAACAATACGATAAGCGCTATTGAAATCACTGTTGATATGACAAGCCTTTATCAAGAAAACAAGCAACTCTCTGGACACCTAAGAGCTAAAGACTTTTTTCATGTAAAAAAACACAAAACAGCTATTTTTACTCTTGAAGAACCTATTGAAGTTATAGATGAAAATGCTATTCTTAAAGGCACTATGACCATAAAAGACACAAGCAACAAAGAACAAATCAAAACAATCATCACTATGCAAGGGAACAACATTACAATGACTTTTAACCATAAAATGGACCGCACAATCTATGGTATAAACTATAACTCTCCATCTATATTTAAAAGCTTAAAAGAAAATGTAATCGCAGATGATTTCACCCTTAGAGGTGCCTTGGTCTTTACAAAATAATAAAACAGCTATACGTTGATCATTCACTTGGGTATATAACTAGCATAAAAAAAGTCTTCAAGCACAAGTGCTTGAAGACTTTTTAGTATGTTTATTTTAACCCTATAAAATGGATTAAAGATCTCCTATCAACTCTACAAATGTGCCATCAGGATCTTGTATAAGCACAAACGTTTTTCCATCTGGTAACTGCATCGGAGTCTCCCCTAATGTTGGAATATTATTCTTTTTAATACGTTCTATAGCAAGGGCTATATCTTTAGGAAAGATTGTAATATACTGCATCCCTGTATCATCCTGAATATACTGTTGTTTAGGGTGTGTTGCTTCCTTTTTAAAACTCATTAATTTCCACTGCGACGCTTTAGGCGTGTCTTCTAGCTTTAATACAACCACATCAAAAGGCAATCCTCCTGTAAGACCCGTACGTTTTCCTATATCTCCCGTGACACTAAATCCTGGGACTTCTATCATTCCTACTATCTCGGTATAAAAGGTTTTTGAAGCTTCAAGATCAGAAACAATAACACCTACACTTATGCCACTTTGCTCAAAATCTGTTTGCGCATTTATAAGCATACCTGTATTCATTATCATTAAAAAAAGTACTGTTTTTATTACATTTTTCATACGTATCGTTTTATTTAAAAGTATTGTCCTATTCCAAACACTAAACCGCTCGTTGCACTTGGTGTAATCCCATATCCATAGTCGACTCTAAAGGTAGCATTAAATATCTTCTTATGTACAAAACGTAATCCTAATCCAGGATACACCCGTAAGTTTTGATCATCTCCAAAATCACCTAAATCACCTCCAGGATTACGCCAACTACCCGCATCTATAAATGCATTGCCCTGAATAGCAAACCAAGAGGCATCTACAAATGTATATCGATACTCCGTATTTAAAACAATAACCCCTGTACCTCGGTCAATTGTGTTTCCAACTCCACGTACATTCAGATTATTATCTACCGAAAAGGGAGCAAATGGAGAGTCTGCATTAGTCGCTAACCCTAAACGCAATCGGTTTGCCCAATTTCCTTTTTCTCCTATTCTTAAAAAGTACTGAAAATCATTCCACCATATTAAAAAATCAGGTAATGTCTCATTACTAGCAACCACATATTGGATATTAAATGTACTCTTAAAACCATTGAGATATTGATAATAGTAATCTAAAGTATCATACTCATACACGCCTTTAAAAAGCACCTTATCGACCACAAGTTCTTGAGGTACTTGGTCACTAGTGGCTCCAAATAAATATTCATAATCTTCTTTAAATATCGTAACTCCAGTTTCTACGCGATGTCGAAAATTAAAAGCATACAATCCTAAAATTTCAAAAGAGGTATTATTGTATTTATAATCGGCAATACCGCCTTCTAAGAATACAGGTTCCTGAGTAGTCAAACTTTGAAAATTTAACGCAAGACCAATCTTATTATTAAAGACGAAAGGAGCTCTTAAGTTAATACCAAAAGAATCGAAAATATCTCTTTGATAAAAACCACCAAAAGCAATATTACGCCCTAACGTATTAAATTCATACAACCCTACTCTATATGCAAATTCATCATCATTAGTCGTATAGACATTAAGCTGAGGGTTCATCGTAAAATTTTCCTCTATAGTATAAAAAACATTGTAATGATTCTTACTAGAATAAAAGACTTGATAATACGCATGAGAAACTGCCGGAAGACGTTTTAATCGTATAATGTCATGTTCTAATACGGTAGAATCTAGTTTATGACCCTTTTTTGCATCACTAATTAACTGAACAAAAGAACTCTTGAGGCGTTTATTACCCTGAACCTTTACATCTACTATATAGTTTTCTTGCGCATATCCTTCTGCAAAAAAAGTAATTATAAATAAAAATAGTAGTGCTCTCTTAAACATGATTTATTTATAGTAAGAATATATCATCAATTATACAAACGTTAAAGTGAATAGTACTGTGTTGTATATCATTAAAAAAACTGACCGATACCAAAGACCAATCCATTTGTTTCATTTTCTCCCAATCCAAATCCATAATCCAACCTGATGACAGCATTAAAAATACGTTTATGTATAAAACGTAATCCTAATCCAGGATTCACTCGAATGGTACTTCCATCAAAAAGCTGATTAATATCATTACCCGGAGTACTCCATGAACCTGCATCTATAAAAACATTACTCTGGATCACAAACCATCCTTTCTCTAATAGCGTATGCCTGTATTCTGTATTAATTACAACAGAAGCAGTTCCACGATCGACTGTATTCCCTACGCCTCGTATATTAATTTGGTTGTCCAATGCAAAAGGCGCAAAAGGAGAATCTCTATTTGAGGTATATGATAGACGCAATCTATTTGCCAGATTCCCTCGTTTTCCTATTCTGTAAAAATATTCTAGATCATTTGTTCCTACAAAAGCATCTTCCAAAAACTCTTCACTACCAGAATTAAATATGTATTGAGCATTTGTTTGATTTCTAAAACCAGAAACATATTGATACTCTATATCCAGATCATTATACTCATATTCGCTTATAATCCCTACACTATTTGCCTCCAATTGATCTGGCAAACCTAAATCTAATTGATCAGGTTGTACGCTATAATCTTGACTTCCTATAGAAAATCCAAGCTCTGCTCTATTATGAAAATTAAATTCGTAAATCAAACTTGCTTGAAAAGCCCTGTTCTGAAATCTAAAATCCTCCGATGTCTCTTTTGAATCTGTAAAAATAGGTTCAAACGTGACGTTATCTTGATAGTTAATTCCTAGACCAAATTTATTAGTAAATAAAAATGGAGCTTCCCAAAAAACACCAAAAGAATCAAAAACATCTCTAGAATAAAACCCTCCTGCAATCTGCCCGCGTCCTAAGAGGTTAAATTCAAATGCAGAAACTCTAAAAGCAACATCTTCATCATTATTTGCCTGTGATACGCGTACCCCTGGAATAATTGTAAAATTTTCTACGATCGTATATGTCAGTGTATAATCTGTTTCAGAATTCTTAACAATCGTTGATGTTGCATTGGCAATTCCTGCCAACCTATTAAGCCTATCTATATCTGTAGCTACTTTTAAGGAGTCATAAACACTTCCTGGCTTCACTTTAACCAGTCGTTTTAAAAAAGATTCTTTGGTGCGTTTAAGTCCGTTTATTTTAATTTTTGTAACAATTGCTTCTTGAGATATCGCAAAAGAAGTGACCATTAAAACCAACAATAAGATGGTTTTTTTCATAGATTTTTTTTTTTTGATGTTTAAGATTTTTAGACGAGATCTATAATCTATAATTACAGAAATAATGACAAATATTAAAAGCACTGAAACGTTACTAATCAAACGTAAAAATTATTCTGAATTTGAGAGATGACTTCGTCCGCTTTCGCGAAAGCGTATACTATCTATTTATATAAAAATCTTGCTGTATATGGTTTGAGATATCACTAAAAAATTAATTCTTCCCATAATAGCCTTTTATGATAGTTTCGGCAGGCTTATTTTGAGGTGTAAATCTATTATCATCACTTCCACCAGATACTGAATGATGAATAAACCATTTCCAGATAAATCCTCCTGCCAACCAATCTTCATTCCATAAAGCTTCAAAGGTTGCTTTTGTTGAGTTTGCTTGTGCTTCTAGATTTACAGTTGTTAACGTACGATCTGTTGTCCACGGTTCTTTTGCCGTAAAATCGACACTACGATATCCCCATTCTGTAAAAAGAA
>JBLHOX010000182.1:0-6619 GCA_047623725.1 Dokdonia sp.
GCAGCTGTTTTAAAATCAACCACCTCCTCTTCTGCAAAGTGCACCGAAATCATAGAACCGATACGGTTAATCGTATGTGTTACTTTATGAGTATCTAATGCCGTTTCAATCCCTTTATGGAGATAGGCAGTTTTCTCTTCTAGGCGCGTAAAAAGAGCTTTGTCGTTATGAATAGCTGTAAGCATCGCCAGACCTGCTGCCATGGCTAATGGATTTCCGCTCAATGTTCCCGCTTGATACACGGGTCCTAAAGGTGCCAAATGATTCATAATCTCATCACGAGCGGCAAACGCTCCTACAGGAAGTCCGCCTCCTATCACTTTTCCAAAAGTCACGATATCTGCTCTTACATTTTTAAGTTCTTGCACACCACCTTTGGCCAATCTAAAACCAGTCATTACTTCATCAAAAATGAGTAACGCATTATATTGATCACATAGACTCCTTAAGCCTTCTAAAAACCCTTTTTTAGGAGGGATACAACCCATATTTCCAGCGACAGGCTCTACGATAATAGCTGCAATCTCCTCTGGATTTGCTTTAAAAAGCGCTTCTATTTGGTCTAGATTATTATAATCAGCAAGCAATGTATCCTTTGCTGTTCCTTTGGTAACACCAGGGCTGTTAGGAGAACCAAAAGTTACGGCTCCACTTCCTGCTTGTATTAAAAAAGAATCAGAATGTCCATGATAACATCCTGCAAATTTTATAATTTTTTCTCTATTTGTATATCCTCTCGCAAGACGTATAGCACTCATACAAGCTTCTGTCCCGCTATTTACAAAACGTATTTTATCAATACCAGGCACCATGTCTATGGCAAGTTTTGCGATATCTGTTTCAATCTCTGTAGGCATCCCAAAAGAGGTTCCCTTTTGAGCTTTTTCAACAACAGCATCTACTACGGGTTGATAGGCATGTCCTAATAGCATAGGGCCCCAAGAGTTAATGTAATCTATTAATGTTCTTCCATCCTCATCGTATAGATACGCCCCTTTTGCTTCTTTTACAAAAATAGGATCACCTCCTACAGACTTAAAAGCCCTTACTGGACTATTTACTCCTCCCGGAATTACACGTTGTGCTTCTGCAAACAAAGCACTACTTCTCTTATATATCATGAATTAATATCCTCTATCAAATGGTTCTACATACAATACTTGTCCTACAAAAATCTCGTTCCCTTCAAGTCCGTTATACTTTTTAAGATCTTCAACACTAATCTTATATTTCTTAGCAATACGATAGAGTGTTTCACCTTTTGCAACAGTATGTTGGTTCTTTTTATCTTTTACTTTTTTGTAATCTTTTTCTTTTTTACCAAGCACTTCTCCATCATAACGGTATAATTTATAACGTTCTATGATTGAGATAAGTTTATCTGGATATTTCCTATCGGTTGCATAGCCAGCAGCCTTTAATCCTTTTGCCCAACCTTTATAATCATCTTTTGGTAATTTAAAAAGACCTGAATACCTACCTCTATTTGCTAAAAATAACGAGTGATCTCTAAACGAGAATTTTGCTAAGCTATATTTTCTAAAACACTCCCCTTTTTCATCATCATCATGATATACTTTGGCACCCTTCCAATCATGACACTTAATACCAAAATGATTATTGGCTTTTTTTACCAACACTCCATTTCCAGCTCCAGATTCTAAAATTCCTTGTGCTAAGGTGATACTTGCAGGTATCCCGTACTGACGCATTTCTTCTTGAGCAATAGCAACATACGTTTCTATATACCCATCTACACCTGTTTTAGGAACCGGATTTACTACATTTCCTTCTTTAGGAGTCTCTTTGTCAGGACGAGGAGTCACTCGCTCTTCTCGTTCCTTTTTTGGAGTCACTTTACGCGTTGTTCTTTTTGAAGAACCACAACTTCCCAGTACACATCCGATTAAAAGTAAAAACACAATACGTCTTATCATATTCTAAATAGCTATTGTTTGAAGTCGTTTTTTCTCTAGTCTTTTATTGATCCCTGCAACCCCCTGAAGACCTCCTGTATGAATTGCTAAAATACGTGAATTTTGCGGGAAATATCCTTTTGAAATAAGGTCAAAAACACCATACATCATTTTACCTGTATATATTGGATCTAGTAAAATATGGTATGTTTTTTTAAATTCATTTATAAAATTCACAAGCTCCTCGGTGACTTTAGCGTACCCTCCAAAATGATACTCTTGCTGTAATTCCCAATGAGGCTTGGTTGTAAGCTCTTGTATTTCGGCTTTTAAAAAATCTCCTTTTAATGCAGGAAACCCAAGTATTTTTTGAGAAGGACCAGAAGCATTAATAATACCAGAAATAGTACCGCCCGTACCTACTGCACAACAGATATAATCAAACAAAAGATCTGACGGAGTTAGTATTTCTTCACAGCCTTTTATGGCAAGATCATTAGTACCTCCTTCTGGAAGTATATATGCATCTGGATATTCTTTTTTTAATGCATCCAAAAAAAAGGCTTCCTCCTTCTGCTTATACGATTCTCTAGATATAAACTTCAATTTCATACCACAATCGACAGCCTTTGCAAGCGTTTTATTTTCTCCAAGGGTTTTCTCTAAATTGATAGCTAGCTCTTCCCCTCGTATAATCCCTATGGTATGAAAGTCATAGGTCATTCCTGCAACAGCAGTAGCCGCGATATGATTTGAGTAAGCTCCTCCAAACGTAAGGAGGGTTTTATAGTTATTTGCTTTCGCGAAAGCAATATTATATTTAAGTTTCCTGTATTTATTACCCGAGATATATGGATGAATGAGATCTTCTCTTTTTAGTGACAATGAGATGTCATAAGGAATTTTTAGCTCTTGATTTTGGGTTACTTCTATCACAATTTCAAAATTAGGAAAACGGAACTATAAAAAGACACCCTCGCCACAATTATACCAATTATAATTTGAAAGGAACCTTAGGAATTTGAATTATATCGTGACCAGATGAAATAGAAAATCAAAAGCATAGTTTTAACTACGGTTTTATTTTCTATTGATATATGGGTGCAATAGAAACAAATTAATAGGCTTATTTTAAGTTATAATTGGTGTTACTAGAGATACTTTACAAAAGACCAAAAGGATCTCTTTTTTAAATAATCGAGGTTATTTTCATTTTGATACGCCTCTCGCTCAAAAGAGATGTTACTATACGCCTTATATCGATCTCTATAACGTAGTAACCGTATCCCATATTCTATCGTATACCAGATAAAAAAGGGGAGTATCAACATTTCTAATTGTTGACGTAAATGAATACGCTCATGATTAATAAAGACGACATCATCTTTTAAGTTTGCACGCTTCATAATAATGAAAGGCCATAGGGTAAGCCCAACAAAACGTTTTCTCATTATGTATTTATTTACAATCAAAAACATATAGCAAAAATACTTTATATTCTTAGTAATCAAAACAAGTGCCTACTTGTATTTATCCACGCATCTATTAACATCCATATAATAGTATTCATAACACAGTCTTAGTATATTTGTAGTAACCTTAAAAAACGTCATGTCATTCACAAGAAAACATATCCCAATTGAAGAAGGAGATTACTATCTCACTCCCGAAGGATATAGGTGTTTTACAGAGCAATATCATCGTAAACGCGGCTATTGTTGCGAAAGCGGTTGCAGACATTGCCCATACGGATTTGACAAAAAAACAAATACCCAGTCTTAAAAAAAATGGATACTACTGTATTATCATATCGCAAATGTATCTTTACTGCCTATTATAGGGCAAATATGAGATACCCCTGATTTTTAAAGTATACTTTGATCAATATCTGTATCACTTAAAAAAACTAACACATGACTTTTCAAGACCAAATACTTCAAGGAATTCCTAACGAACTTCCATCTAAAAAAACATACGACCCTTCTGTAAACCACGCGCCAAAACGCAAAGAAATTCTTTCTCCTTCAGAAAAAGAGTTAGCACTTCGTAATGCGTTACGTTATTTTGAACCAAAACATCACCCGATATTACTTCCTGAATTTACAGAAGAGTTAAACACCTATGGGCGTATTTACATGCATCGTTTTAGACCAGATTACGATATATATGCTCGTCCTATAAACGAGTACCCAGCCCAATCCAAACAAGCTGCTGCGATCATGCTTATGATCCAGAATAACCTTGACCATGCGGTAGCACAACACCCTCATGAGTTGATCACTTACGGTGGTAATGGAGGCGTATTCTCAAACTGGGCACAGTATCTGCTTACCATGCAATACTTAGCTCAAATGAATGATAACCAAACATTGGCGGTGTATTCTGGACATCCTATGGGATTATTCCCTTCTCATAAAGATGCCCCTCGAGTTGTGGTGACCAACGGAATGATGATTCCTAATTACTCCCAACCAGATGACTGGGAAAAATTTAATGCTTTAGGAGTTACCCAATACGGACAAATGACAGCGGGAAGCTATATGTATATTGGTCCGCAAGGGATCGTTCACGGGACCACGATTACCGTTCTTAACGCATTTAGAAAAATAAAAAAATCACCAAAAGGAGGCATATTTGTAACCTCTGGTTTAGGAGGAATGAGTGGCGCACAACCCAAAGCAGGGAACATCTCAGGATGTATTACTGTGTGTGCCGAGGTAAATCCAAAAGCAGTCCACACGAGGCATTCACAAGGTTGGGTAGATGAAGTTGTTACAGATACCAACGCACTTGTAAGCCGAGTAGCTAAAGCACAAGCTGCAAAAGAGGTGGTATCTATTGCGTATCAAGGAAATATCGTTGATGTATGGGAAGCGTTTGACAAACACAACATTCATATTGATATTGGAAGTGATCAAACCTCTCTTCACAATCCATGGGCAGGAGGTTATTATCCGTTAGGCATGAGTTTTGAAGAAGCTAATGTCTGTATGGCTGAAGATCCGGTACGCTTTCGCGAAAGCGTAAAAAGCACCCTTATACGTCATGCAGCAGCTATAAATGCACATACCGCAAAAGGAGCCTACTTTTTTGACTATGGAAATGCCTTTCTATTAGAATGCTCTAGAGCTGGTGCTGATATATTAGCAGAAAATGGAATCGATTTTAAATACCCAAGCTACGTACAAGACATTATGGGGCCTATGTGTTTTGATTATGGTTTTGGTCCTTTTAGATGGGTATGCGCTTCTGGCAAGCCTGAAGATTTAGAAAAAACAGATCTGATAGCGTGTAAAGTACTCGAAGAACTTGCGCAGGGAGCTCCTGAAGAAATCCAGCAACAAATGCAGGATAACATCCAGTGGATTAAAGGCGCACAAGAAAATAAACTCGTGGTTGGCTCACAAGCTAGAATCCTGTATGCAGATGCAGAAGGACGTATGAAAATTGCACAAGCATTTAATGATGCGATCGCTCAAGGCGAAATAGGTTATGTCATTCTAGGTCGTGATCATCATGATGTATCAGGAACAGATTCTCCGTATCGCGAGACGAGTAATATTTATGACGGAAGTCGTTTTACTGCAGATATGGCGATACAAAACGTGATAGGTGATAGTTTTAGAGGAGCCACTTGGGTAAGCATCCATAATGGCGGAGGTGTTGGCTGGGGAGAAGTTATAAATGGAGGATTTGGTATGGTTCTTGATGGTAGTAAAGATGCTGAAAGACGTTTACAATCCATGCTTTTCTGGGATGTTAATAATGGTATTGCACGTCGAAGTTGGGCCCGTAATGAAGGTGCTGTTTTTGCTATAAAAAGAGCCATGGAATTACAACCTAACTTGAAAGTTACTTTACCAAATAATGTAGAAGACAGTCTATTTGATAACGTTTAAAAAAGAATTTATGAAAGCATTACAATTACTTCCATTACTAGCCATCATGCTATTAGTCTCTTCTTGCAGCACGGTTCGTGTAGCATCAGATTATGACCAAACCGTCAATTTTAATGAATACAAGACCTATGCCTTTTACAAACCCGGCATAGACAAAGCAGAGATTTCTGATCTTGATAAAAAACGTATTCTAAGAGCTATTGAAACAGAAATGGCATCCAAAGGATTTACAAAATCACAAAACCCAACAGTACTTATCAGCATTTTTGCAAAAGCAAACAAACGTGTTGATGTATACCAAAACAACTTTGGCTTTAGAGGAGGCTGGGGCTGGGGCGGTGGTTTCGGCAGATTTGGATACGGCGGTGGCTTTGGACCTTGGGGTGGCGGATTCGGAAATACCGTTTCTGAACGCATAGAAGGTATCTTATATATTGACTTACTAGATGTAAATAAAAAACAACTGGTATGGCAAGGTAAAGGAACTGCTTCTTTAAGATCTGGAAATATAGAAAAACGCGAAGCTCGTATACAAGAAATTGTAAAAGAAATTATGGAAGTATATCCTCCAGCAATTGCAAGTAACAATAATGAGTTAACTCGTGAAAAAATGTAGCCTGCATCTTTAAAAAAGAAAAGACCCTTAGATACAATCCTTTGATTGTATTCCAAAAAACACCGAATGAAGATTCGGTGTTTTTTTGTTTTTGACATTCAAAAAAAAATAAAAACACGAACAATACCTTCTAAAAAACATTCTAAATAGCCCCTCTCCCGACTCAAAAAAGAAAATTACTAAATTTG
>JBLHOX010000183.1:0-6552 GCA_047623725.1 Dokdonia sp.
GAGCATCTTCTACACTTCCTGAATATTTAATAAGATATAAGACAGGAGCAAAGGTTTCATGTTGTACAATAGGGAAGCTGTTATCTGCTTCTGCAATCGCAGGTTTTACATAACATCCGCTTTCATATCCTTCTCCAGAAAGTACACCACCTTCTACGATGATTTTACCTCCTTGTGCTACGACTTGCTCTAATGCATTATTATAGTTTGCAACAGCATCGACATCAATTAATGGACCTACATGGTTATTCTCATCAAGAGGATTTCCTATACGTAATTGTCCATAAGCTGCTACAATAGCATCTTTTACTTTGTCATAAATACTGTCATGAATAATGATACGTCTTGTTGATGTACAACGTTGACCACAGGTTCCTACAGCTCCAAACACACCTCCAATAACAGTCATTTTAATATCTGCGTCTGGTGTTACGATAATAGCGTTGTTTCCTCCTAATTCTAATAGAGAGGTTCCAAGACGTTCTCCTACAGTACGAGAGACTATTTTACCCATACGTGTACTTCCTGTAGCAGAAACTAATGGGATACGTGTATCTGTAGTCATAAACTCACCTACTTGGTAATCACCATTGATAAGACCAGAAATTCCTTCTGGAAGATCATTTTCTTTTAACACCGCTGCGATGATGTTTTGACAAGCAACTCCACAAAGTGGTGTTTTTTCTGATGGCTTCCAAACACAAACATCTCCACATATCCAAGCTAGGGCAGTATTCCAAGCCCAAACAGCCACAGGGAAGTTAAATGCAGATATAATTCCTACCACACCTAATGGGTGGTATTGCTCATACATACGGTGTCCAGGACGCTCAGAATGCATAGTAAGACCGTGTAACTGACGAGAAAGACCTACTGCAAAATCACAGATGTCTATCATCTCTTGTACTTCTCCAAGTCCTTCTTGATATGATTTTCCCATTTCGTAAGAAACCAATTTACCAAGTGGCTCTTTAAGCTCACGTAATTTTTGACCAAACTGACGTACTATTTCGCCACGTAGTGGCGCTGGTTTTGTTCTCCATGTTTTGAAGGCAGCAGTAGCAGCATCCATTACCTTGTCATAATCTGCACGGGTAGTAGTAGTAACTTTTCCTATAAGTTGACCATCCACCGGAGAGTGTGACTCGATAGTATCTCCACTAGAAAACCATTTGTTTCCTGTAGAAGTTCCATCATTTATATCTTTTAAACCAAGCTGTTTTAAAGCCTCATCTATGCCAAAATCTGTAGCGACTGTACTCATTTTGTTTCGTTTTTTATATTAAAGAAATCGTTTGCGAAGATACAGATAATACCATGCTTGAAAAAAGAATATAATACCAAATATAACTTTAAATAAGCCTATTAATTTGTTTCTATCGCATCCATACATCAGTAGAAAATAAAACCGTAGTTAAAACTATGCTTTAATTTTCTATTTCATCTGGTCACGCTATCATTCAAATTTTTAAGGCTCCTTTTAAATTATATTTGGTATAACACCTTTCTTATGGCTGTAATTGTATGACGTCCCATTGCTCTTCAGATCGTGTATATAATACTCTGTTGTGAAATCGAGAGGCATTAAATTCTAAAAATTCAATGCGATGGGGTTTAATCTTCCACCCACTCCAATGCTCAGGTTTATGAATGGGTTGCTGGTTTTTTACGCTTTCGCGAAAGCGTACCTTAAATAACTCCATGTTTTTTACAATGGCGCCTTGTGTACTTATAGTACTTACTACTTTAGACTCATGACTTCGCTCTTCAAAAAAGAAGGTAGCCTCTTTTTTAGAAATCACAGAAGCGGTTCCCTGAATACGAACTTGTCGCTTTATGTCTTCCCACCAAAAAGTGAGTGCTACTTTTGGATGTGCACTGATTTCTTTTCCTTTTCTGGAAAGAGTTGATCCTGTAATGATCAAATAAGGTTTTTCAATAGATTTGAGCGAGACGTTACGAGCATTGGGAAATTCATCAAGTCCTATAGTAGAAAGTACACAAGCAGATGGGTGTTTGCTCTTTGTTGTAATAGCATGTTCATGTAACCAGTGGGCAAAGGTGTTAAAAGGATCTGTATATTCCTGTTGCTCCATAGGTTACTCAGAGACAAAACGTTTATCTGTAGGCATGATTTCACCACAATTAGAACATGTGCGTTTTGCCTCATCGCCATAAAAATCTTTAAAATGACCTAAGAAGTCTTTTTCTACATCTTCTAAAAGAAAGCGAACTTCATATAACTTAGTATTGCAGTTATCACAAAACCAAAGTAAACCGTCTTTACCTTCTAAGTCAATTCGTTTGCGCTCTATAACAAGACCTATGGAGTTCTCATATCGCACAGGAGAATGAGGCACACCCGCTGGATGTAAATACATATCTCCAGGGCCTAGCTTCATTGTTTTTTTCTCTCCATCTTCTTGAATGTGTACTTCTATGTTGCCTTCAAGTTGGTAAAACAATTCTTCGGTTTCGTTATAATGATAATCTTTACGAGCATTTGGACCTCCTACGACCATCACAATATAGTCTCCTGCATCTTTATATAAATTTTTATTACCTACAGGTGGTTTAAGAAGATTTCTATTTTCTTCTATCCATGTATTGAGGTTAAAGGGTTTTGCTATAGCCATAGTGTACTGAATTTGTATAAAAATACAATAATCTCGTATACATTACTTCATGCGATATACAATTCATTATAAAAAAAACGACCCTGCCAGTATGTACTGACAGGGTCGTAAGCCAATTATGATTTGGGGATCTTTATTTCACAAAAATGTGAGTAAAAAAGTTAACACCACTTTCTGTTTGTGCAACACTAATACCCGAATGGGTGTAATTGCCTTCTATTGCTTCTTTATGACTTGGACTATTAAGCCATCCATCTACGACAGCTTGTGCAGTACGATATCCAAAAGCAACATTTTCGCTTACCAAAGAAGCGCCATTGGATTTAAGATAATCAGAACGTTCAAAGAAATTATCGTGACTTACTCTATTATTTACAATCATATACGTTGTATGACCCATAGCTTCTTCTTTAGCTAAGTTGTGTGAAGAAAAAGCAGGAAGATTAAGAGTAGCTCTGTAATCATTTATGATGACTAGAATCTCGTTAGACATAGCATTGTTGTTCTCAATGTTTAATTCACTTTCAAAATTTACTGATGATGTTGTGTCATTTTCTTCTTCTGGACTACAGGATACGAGTAGGCATAGGAATCCCATGACAAATAGGGTATTTGTAATTAACTTCATGATTTGGGGTATTATGATTTGGGATTACTAATATAAAACATAAATGCACATAAACGTCATATTTGTGTACTTAATCGATGAAATACACACTTTTCGTATTATTTACGTTAAAGCCATTGAGGTTATTATAGGATAAACGTAGCCTTTAAAAAATTGCTAGTATTATTTTATTACTTTTAATGGAAGAGGTTTATTTTGTGAGCGTAGGCTATAAAAATCTTTTAAACCTCATATATTTATGGATTTTATACATGACCAAAAAGAAGATATGGAAAAAAACTGCCTAGAATGTGGCAATCGTATTATGGGACGAGCAGATAAGAAATTCTGTAATGATTCTTGTCGAAATAGCTACAATAATAAATTTAATAAAGATTCTAAAAATCTTGTGCGCACCGTAAATAACAGGCTACGTAAAAATTATCGTATTCTTGAAACATTGAACCCTGGTGAAAAGACCAAAACAACAAAGATAAAATTAGTTTCAGCAGATTTTGACTTTAATTATTTTACAAGCATTTATACAACGAAGGCGGGTACCATATATTATTTTGTGTATGATCAAGGGTATTTACCTATAGAAGGAGGCGAGTATTATGCATTAGTCAAACGTACTGTCAAATAATATTTATGAAAGTATAAAGAAATTATTAGCCTTTATGGCTTGATTTTTGTCATTAATTTAACTCCTATTTATTAAAATATTTTTTAGGTTTGATATCTAAAATAGGAAGTATAAAAACAATATTAAATCTCTATATACATATAAATAGTATTTATTCGTTATATATTCTCAAACCAAAAATAATTGATATCTTAAAAAAATATCGACTCGCTTTTAAGCACCACTTTAGAAAAGCGTTTTATTTTTAACAATGAAACATAGTATAATTTTAATTTTTAAAGTATTGAAAAAGCAACAAAACTCTTTTTATGTTTTTACATGCAAGGCATGATTTAAAAACAGTATTGTAATATTCTAAGTATAGTTTACAGAATAACTGCATTTTTTCCACACCACACTTTAAGGAAAGCATACGTACTTGCTCTTTATATTTATGTATAAGAGCATTAAAATCGACGATATAAAAGGCGTTGTTGGGGGACAACAATTTTTACATGAATCGTAGTTTTATTATATACAATAGTATGTAATATCTCTTGATCTATGGTATTTCAGAAATGAAAATACCGGTAATATGACTTTTTATGCACCACATCTAAAAAAGCATAATAAGCTTCCCTAAGAGCAATTTCAAAGCATTAATTAAAAAAAAAGAAATTCACATGAAGAAGCATGCTTCAAAGGCAGATGTGGCCTTGATTCACCCAGTATCAAATAATAAGAGCAACGACCAGCACCTTATATATCCTCCAGCAAATAAAACAAGTCATTTTGTTAAAGTTGCACGTATAAAAAACAAAGAAAAAAGAAGTGTCGCTTTGCAAAAAGCAGCAAGGATGTATAATGTTTTTGAAACGAGTTTAGAAGTGCGTAGCGCATTACCATCATTATATGATTTTTCGCTATGGCTTTCAGAGCATAAAGATGAACTTTCCTATAGTGTGATTAAACGAAATATTAAAAGGACGATTTTATTAACAGAAACACAAGAGATTTTTATATGGGAAAACCTAATATATCAAACCTTAGAAAAGAAATCATTAAAAGTAAAAACAACGCTTATAGCGCTGTTAGTTGCAAATGACTTCTTAAAAGAGGTTATTGATTTTAGTCAGAAAAACGATGCCTATTTTGAAGACATTGTGTTCACAGAAGAGCAACAGCAACGGTTTACTGCAATAGCATATGCTACAGTAGTCATTAAAAAAGAATTGCTTCTTACAGAAACAAGTACTTCTGTAACGACTATCAAAGATCAAAAACAACTCTTAGAGCAATGTGCTCTTATGCAAAATAGAATAGAACTCTATAAACAAGTCGTCACTGAGCTTAAAAAAATAAACACAGGACACGATAGTGATGTTGATCAAAGCTTTAATAAAGCGCTACAACAACAAACAGAAGCAATAACGATTGTTGCTACAGATCTTTTAAAAGCAAAAGAACCTATTATAGATGTATGTACGGGAGAAGAGGTAGATAAACGTATGAAGATACCTCCGCTTTTAGTTGAAGTTAAAAAACCCTTGCAACTGCAATCCATACTTCATAAAGTAAAAAAAGCGTCAAAAGAAGTCATAGAAAAAGACTTGATTCCTGTCTGTAAGACAATACTAGAAGCATTACATATATTAAGACAATCTATTATATATTATCAAAAATGTATAGATATATTTTCTTCCAAATGTATTTGAGATGACACACAACCTTTTTTTTAATAACAAAAATAAAGCCCTGATTAGACTAATAATCAGGGCTTTTTAATACTTTAAAAGCAGAATGTACTACACACACACATTCCAAATAAAAGTGATCTAGAGATCGCTTTTATTTAATTACAACAAACCGTTCCTTCTGAGGCAGTCTGAACTTCACAGTCTACGCCACAAGTTGCATACCCACAAAAAGATTGAGCCGTATCACATCCATTTCCTGGCGTGGTTCTATCACCTTGTGCTTTACCTCCTTGTATCATCATACGATTAAAACTAGAAATAACTTCCTTGTTAAGACTTAAGCCTTTAATGCTCTTTTTTTTCATAATGTAAGTTTTAAGATTAGAATAATACTTGAAACTAGACCTAAAAAGAAAGCTACACAATAGTACATGTATAAGCGTGCTTAAAAGCTATAAAACCGTAAGAGGATAGTTCCTAATTAGGAGAATATGAATAACAATAATGCAAAAGAAAAGCGAACCGAAGCTCGCTAAACCTAAAAAATTATGTGCAAGGTGTTTAATAACAAATATAACAAGCGCCCCATTCCCAAGAATATCCAAAAAAGTTACATTGGGCTTGTGAATAATTTGTTCTTTTCCCTCCTGTACCCCCACAAACTGTAGGTGTAGGAAGCAACCCTCCTGTAATATTTTTCTGTTCTGCTTTATGTAAGGCAGTACCTAGATTTGAAATGTTTTTTAACATATCAATACTATTTTAAGGTTAGTAGTATACTCAAGATAGCTAAAAATAATTGATAATCAGAAAGTTACGGTTTTCCCATAATTTCATTATACCTGTATAATGTGGGTTGGTTATGCTTTCGCGAAAGCTTTAAAATCGTAAGATCCCTTACCTTGTATCTAAAAATAATACCCTAAATAATCTCAACCAGCTATTTGATGTATATGTACATAAAAACAGCCATAAACCAGATGATCA
>JBLHOX010000184.1:0-6544 GCA_047623725.1 Dokdonia sp.
CAAGAAAATAGTGTTGCTTGCACAATCCACCATAGTTGTACAGTGATTTTAGACTTTCCTCTAAAGTCTGCTGGCGTTTTATATTGATCTAGGTTTTGATACTTCATGTTATTCTATCCAGCCTTTTTCTTTTATCACATTGGCGACAAATTTTCCAGTGGCTTCGTAGCCCAAGGTATTAAAATGTACGTTATCTTTTAAGAAACTTCTCGGAATACAATCTTTTTTTATGTCTTCAAGGTCTTGTGGTGTGGGTGTCATCTCCATATCATAAATGGCTTTATTGACCATATAACTACGCACATCAACAAAGCGATCTCCAAAAGCTTCTTTAAGTACCATGTTCAATCTCATAATATTAGTATGGGCATTACTTCCTTTATACTCCCTATCTGCAATGCCGTTACAAATAGATAAAACGAGATAATGCTTCTTTGCATTCTCCCCCATATAATCAATCATCGCCTGAATATTATCTCTGGTTTTGTAGACCTCATCTTCATATTTACGATCATTTCTCCCTGCCCAGATAACCGTCCATTGATTGTTGTTTTCTAAAGCATCATTAAATTTAAAAACAACAGTGTCTTGAGTTTTTACATTTTCTTTTATATTTTGAGCTGTAAACGTATACCCTATTGTTTTTCTTTTATTTTCTTTTTCTGACAATCGCTCTACTTTCCCATTTATATCTTTAATAGAACCTTCTCTAAACTGCTTGGTTTGAAAGTTGATAGGTTCTGTATTATAATACAAGACTTCTGTAGGTTCTGATGCTATAATCTCTTGGTCTTTAAAAACTAATTGTAAAGGGTTTCCTCCTTGTAATATCGCGATATTGCTGGATTTGAGTCCGCCTACTCCAAAATTTTCATGAGGGATACTTAGCTCCTCTGTTATCACTTCTAAAATGGACTTTTTACCTCCAGATCCTTTCATCATACTATCTCCCCACCCTACAATCTTTTTGGTTTTTTTTGATTGTCCACAACCTATTAAAGAGAGAATAAAAAGAAAGGACATGCCATATTTTAGTATACTCATAGGTTCGTTTTTATAGAATTTCTAAAAGTCTTTCTTTGAATTGTAATCTTGTGAAATTCTCTTTAAAATATATTTTATTGGATTGACTTATTTCAGAGATCTCGTCTTTGTGTGCATCAAAATAAGCTAGTGATGTGTATAAATCTTTTGCATTTTTCTTTTCAAAGAAACGACCATGCTTCCCGTCTGTAACTACATCTGGTATTCCAGCATGACGTGTTGTTAAAATCACATTTCCGGTAGCCATCGCCTCTAAAATAGATATAGGTTGTCCTTCCATTTTATAATAGGTAGGCAGTACAAAGAGATTCCCCCAGTTTAATAGATTGGTTTTTTTATTTCCTTTTACAATGCCTACATACGTGGTATTTTTTAGAATAGAAAAGCGTTTTTCTATTTCTTCTTTTTGTGTATAGTCAATCGCTCCAGCTATTTTGGCTTCATAAGGAACCTTATTTGCCTCAAGTAGTGCAAGTGCATCAAGAAGATCAAAAATGCCTTTTTCTTCCATCAAATTACTCAAATATATGATTTGAAGCTTTTCAAAAGATTTTTTTGTAGGTGTTTTAAGCAAGTAGTCTTCAGCAAAATTAGGAAGTACTTTGACCTTCTCTTTTGCTATAAACGGTGTCATATTCCCTTTAAGAGATTCTGAAAGTACAATCCCTTTTGTCGTTTTAGAAAGTAAATAATAGAATATTTTTTTCTTGACTCCTGTTAAGGTTTTATATTCATTTCCTAGATGATTCCCGTGTACATGGATAATAATCTCTCTTCTTAATAAAGCGCTTAATAAAATAAAGGCTGTATATTTTATAACCCCAAAAAAGGTTTGCCCTGGTGTTATATAAATGATCTTATGAGAAAATATTTTATACGCTTTAGGGTAAAAGGATAGATTAAAAAATAGTTTATGAAACGAAAATTTACCAATCGCTTCATCAAATCTTGAATAGGATGTATTAATAACTCCTACTTTAGAACCTGGTTGTTCTTTTAAAATATCACAAACCACCTTATTTGCTAAGGATACTCCCGTTGTAGGTTCTGGAAAAGGACCAATAATAAGTATAGACTTCGTTTTATTCACGTGTATATAGACTTTTAAGACCAAAGAAATTTAAAAAGAAAGCAAAGAATATGATTCCAGATTCTCGTTCTAGAATATTTTCTGTAAACATCATAATCACATAAAAAACAAGTAGTAAAATAAGAAGTTGGTTATTGTACCGTATGGCATATACAAGATTGATCCCTGTCATAAAAAGAAAAGCGAGCAAGACCACGATGCCTCCTATCAAGAGCAAACTAAAATATTGATTATGGGCATTGTATTTCCTTTCTGCTAAAAGTAGATTTTCATCTTGAGTGTACTTTTTTTGTAAAACGTCATTATAATCACCTATACCATACCCTACTAATGGTGAATCTACGATAAGTTTTTGGGCAGTATCATAAATCGTATATCTAATATTTGTTGAGGTGATTTCCCCTTTGTCTAAATTTTCAATTTTGAGTAATTCTACAAATCTATCTCTTGTTTTTGGGATCGCAATCGTTAAGAAAATTAATGTTGTAATGGCTAGTAAATAGGGCTTAAGTAATTTTTGTTTTCGTTGAAAAACAACAAATAAAGAAAACACGATCATTAGAGCTATTAAAGGCCCTTTTTTAGCATAAAGCAATAGAAACAAGACTAATGTAATATCTATCCCTAAAATAGCTGCTATTTTGATCTTAGACCGCAACTCTCGAAGGATATAAAAAGAAAATAAGATCGCAATGCTACAATGCATCGATAAATAGATAGGATGTATATTAAATTTGCCCATCTTGACTCTAAGTACTGTTCCAAAATGTTCCATCATTTCTGGAAAAGAGTAATCGGTCGCAAAAAACCACAGAAAAGGAATCACATTAAATAAGAAAACCCCTATTACATATATACATAAGTAGGTTGTTAGATTTTTAAAAATCTCTTTACTGTCTTCTTTTGTAAGCATTGCAAACACAAATGGGAATACGATAAGTGACGCCATTTGTGTGAGTTTTCGTTCTCCATAGGCTGTATTATCACTATAGAAATAAGTGAGTGAGATGACTAGGAATAGGATAGCATTTGTAATAAAAAAACGCTTATCAAAATACCAAGGTCGCTGCAGTGCATTTATAAGCGCCGCAATTCCAAATAATAAAATGGCAATGGCTTTTAAATTGGATGGCAACACCACCAAAGCAAAAAGAAGACCAATAGCAATCTTAACGATACTTATTCCTTTAAGGCTTTTGATTGTTTCCATATATATTGTTTATGAATAAAGAACCTTAAAAGTCCTTCTATAAATTTAGGAATTAAAATAACCCCTATAAGTGCTCCTACATAATATGTATAGCCATTTGTAAAATCTCCTCTGAGTAAGAAAATTAAATGTATTGCTAAATAGAAAGCCATCATTTTCTTTAAATAATCTTCACTTTTTAACCACGCAATGGCTCTTACTAGAACAATAGCTAAAAGTATAGGCATTATAATAACGCCTATAATTCCAAAATTTATATACCCTTCAGACACTAGCGGGTTTGATAAATTACTATAGCTAAAATTATACGCCTCTATAAGGTGGTCTCCAACAAGCTCTCCTGTAGAGATAGGTTTGCCTTCCCATATCCCTCTAGGTACAAAAAACAAAAAAGCACTTAATAACTGGTGCCCTAAAGAAAAACCATACTCCTTTACATAATCCATCGTCGCCATGATATTTGAAAAAGCATCATAGTTTAAGGTATTAAATGCAGAAGCAATACCTCCGCCTTTCATATGTTCAAAAACAATCATTGGATTCTCTAAAATCTCTTGAAACGATGCTTCAGAATGCGTGAGTATTGCAGACAAAGGGAACGCGACAATCATGGTGAAGAAAAGAAAAAACAAGGTTTTTATATTGGTGTTAAATAGCTTTGGTACCACCAAGAAAATCAAACTTATATATAGAGGGCCTAAAGCATTTCTTTTTTCAACAAGTGGGTTTTTAAACCAAAGCAATAGTAACCCTAAAAACAAAAATACTGCACATATCGTAATAAGATTTATCGCTTTTTTCTTCTCTTTCTTAAAATATTGAAAACACAAGATAATTCCTGCAAATGGCAATAAAAAGAAAACTTTTTTCCAGATCAAAAATACAAATACCGAAAAATCTGATCTTCTCCAAGCTGGACGATTTAACTCATCAGACACAAAAGTATAACTTGCAAAAAACACAAGTAATGTAACCATTGCTATAACAACGATTAAAATGGGCATCATTTGCTTTGAGCTTTCTTTGAGTACCGGGACACGAGCCATTCTCTTGCTTTTCTTAAAAAACAGATAACTCAAAAAGAAAACCGTATTAAAAACTGAAATTAAAACATTTGTATATATCGCGAGATCTTTATCATAGGGAAACCTATTTACAAACTGAGGGTTCGGACCTTCAAACGAATTAATCTGAACCATTGGAGCTACTATAAAAAACAAAAAAGTAAATACAATAAAAGCAGAAACAAAAGGGGAATATGTACGCTCTTCAAATATGTGATATAGTGTAATTCCTGCAAGAATAAGAGCACTAACAAAAAAAGACAACCACACATCTGCTGCCCCGTTAAACGTTACAAATAACGCAACAGTTATAAATGTATAGACAAAAAGCAATAGTACCTTGAGTCCCATAGTGGGTTCTTATTTAAAATCTTTAAACGTTCTTAAATTTTACTTTTTTGAGTTTATTTATATGCTTTCGCGAAAGCTTACTCTTTCAGCTTTCCAATAAACAAATGTCTATTAATAGCTACTTCTTCATCCAATATGTGTTCAAACTTCTCTGAAAATGCGTCTCTAAACCATTCTAATGTATAATACTCTGGAAATGGTGGAATATTATCCATGTCTCCAAAGTAAAGGCCAAGAGGCATAAACTCTACAATGATGTATTTATTTGTGAGTGATGCAAGTACTTTAAAGATATGATCTAACCCTACATCTTGTGTCAAAATTAAGTGATGTGTTACAGCCAGAGCCATTACTACATCTGCATTAATTCTTTGATCAATCTTGAGGGTGTTACTCCTACTGTTAGGTCTTACAAAATCATATACTAATGGAAGTACATCTTCACTATTTTCATTATTTATAAAAATTCGGTCCAACGCATTTTTATCATAGTCTGTTGCTATGATATTTTCTATTTGCGTACTTTCTAACACATAGTTTGCAAACTTTCCTTGATTAGAAGCAAGTTCAATCAAAGAAGTTGCGTCTCCTAGTTTTGTTTTAATAAGCTCTGTAATGCGTAAAAAACGCGCATCACTCGATGGGTTTTTATCATTATGATAATCTTTCCAATACGAATCTATTTTGCTCTTATTTACACTCTTAATTTGCTTACGCGCTTTATGTGTAGTAAACTTATTTTGATAGAATTTTTTAAATTTAAGTAATTTATTAATATGCTTGTGACCTCCATACTTATCTATAACACGGCTATATCTTGCTACAGAAAGGCGTCTTGTATTATTATGAACTTTAAATAGAAGGCTTGATATTTTTCCTCCAAAGAAGCTCGCATATTTATGTCTTAATTGAAATAAGTCTTGATCGCTAAAAAAGCCATTATATAAAAAGATGCTATTAGGAAGGTCTAAAAACCCTTTGTTATATAAATACAAAGGCATGTAAAATGAATTATAAAAATTGAGGTATCCAGACCAGCTTTTGCCGTTTCTATCATCTCTTTTTAAAATACTTCCAAAATCTACATACTTAGGTCTAGCCATATCATACACGACATTAAATGCGTGTACATCAAAAAGTTCATAACCGTATTTAAACACTACATCATTTGCATCTAAAACCACATTTGCAGCTCTGTGTAGCATCGTAAAAGACCATTCATAAGGATAGTTCCAATACTGGATGCGTTCATGCTCTATCACCAGGTCATACCCTTCAATCTTTGTGTCAGAAATCCATGTTTTCACAAAAAGTTGTTTGTCTACCAACTCTTTCATCATTCCACTATCAAACATCTCCTTAACTTGAGTAACATACTCACTATGAATACCTCTTAATACTCTATCTTCAAAGAAATATAGTGTACATACTTTATCTATTGAAAACTCAATGGTAGCTAGGTCTTTTGCTTTTAATTCTTCACTCATAATGGATGTATCCACGTGTTTAATTTAAAGATATTTAAAAACGCTCTGGTTTGTAAATAAAAATTTATTCTCGTCTTTCTAAATAGTGCATTTACAAAGTATCCTGAAATAGCATACGATATTAATGTTGCATAGGCAGCACCAACAAGTCCATACCATTCTATAAAAAATACGTTCAATGATATATTGACAATCGCTCCTATAACAAGTCTTATACTAGAAAACTTCTCTAGATTTTCGTTTAAATAAAACCCCCAAGAAGCATTACTTAAAAACACAAAAACGATAGACCAGATAT
>JBLHOX010000185.1:0-6517 GCA_047623725.1 Dokdonia sp.
ACCCCGAGGCAGAGCCATCGAGGTATCAAGCGGAAAAAACTTATTTTTAGTTTTATGAAAACTATCCGTTTTCAAACTTTCCTCTTTGACCCCGAGGTAGAACCTCGAGGAATTCTATAGATTAAATAATACGATTATTTCTCACGTGCTCTGATCGTAAACCTTTACAGGGACATTTAAATAGAAAAGAGAATATATCTATATATTTTAACAAAATAGAGGGTATTCTTATTAAGGAAATGCTAATGTTTGTAGATACACGGTTGTTGTCAAAATATATGCATAATAAAGGGCTATATTTGTTGTATAACAGAGTATTACATGTCCTGTAGGCATACGTAAATTTATAGAAAGCCAAAAAACGAAAATGATAAAATAGTGATGTTTAAAATAGTGGTGTCGCTCAAATAAGAATTGTGAGTACCACATGTAAAATCATCTAGTAATATCATATTTGTTTTAGTGAGATAAAATTAAGTGAGAGAAGACTGATGGTTACCTAGCCAAGGGAAATTATTTTCCCTTGGCTTATTTTTGTTATATACATGAGGTGCTTTTTTGATAAACAGTCTTAGTTAGAAAATTGTGCTTTAATCGTCTCGATCACTTTTAAGATAATAGCGACATTAAGTCCTTGTACTAAAATACTGGCAGGGCTCGCTACGATAGAAAAAATAATCGTTAAAAACATACCACCTATAATAATTTGCATCATTCCTGCGGCTTTTGGAAGTTGTCCTAAATTTTTTAGTTTAAGTAAGGCATAGCCAAAGAAGATATACATCAAGCCATAAAAAACACAAAAGATAATCGCATACGCAGCTTCTGGTATATACTTATAATACATATCTATAATTGCATAAAGTATCATAAGTGTATTTACAGCAATAAAAAGGATAGAAGCAATTTTTAGAAAATAGCTCTTAAAAAGTTCTCCTATAAGCACAAAGGCCCTCATGTGTAAAGCAAACATGACAATAGAGATGATTCCTAATATGATGTAAAACATACCTCCAAAATAATAATCTCCCTCAGTAATATAATAACTGTCTTCAATAAACTGAAAGACAAAACAGATCATACTTAAAATTCCAGCAATCCACCCTATGTGAAGTTGTTTAAATAAGAATGAGACATCTTTGGAAGGGTCTATTTCAAGAAGCATCACCTCTTTTACTTTTGTCTCAAAAACCGAGCTTTGTTGTAAATCATCCAAGTCTCTATCGAGTGCAGCGAGAATAGTTTTAATCGTATACACCCTAGGAGATACTTCTCCTGCTTCTATACGTTGTATCGTTCGTACACTTATATTACATTGTGCTACAAGTTCTTCTTGAGTAAGTCCTTTTTGTTGGCGTAGTTCTACTATTTTACGCCCTAATTCTGGTTGTTTCATCATAATTAATTTGCCTTGTACGATGCATGCCTCAATATACAAGAAGTTTCACACTACAATAGTACACAGGGTTTGATAATTGTTTCGCTTTTTATCTTGAATTTTACCCGACATTTACCCGACATTACAGTGGTAGTAGACTTTTGTGTTGTTCGTTGCAACATTTTTATACCAGTAGACACTGGTAAAATCATACATAGATACTCAGCATAAAAACAGAAAATAGCTATGAATCTGAAATTATTAAACGAATCAAAGCAGGTCAAAAGTAAATCCTTGAACTAGAAGCGCCAGTGTTTTAAATAGGTGTTTTTGAAACACAATCGTATGAAAAGCAGATAGATCAAATTATAGGATATGTGTCTGTACATCTGCTGTTTTTTGCGCAAAGGCAAAACGTATTTTTATACGCTTTCGCGAAAGCGTATACATCACCATGCAAATGATACTTAATGTAGTGGTGAGTCCGTAATTAGATAGCCTCTTTTACCTTGGGCATAAGCGGTTGTAATATCTCAAAGACTTCTAGAATAGACCTCGCATCACCAAATTTGAGTAATAATCGGGATCCCGTACGTGTTTTCTTTTCTTCCAATTTAACACGATATGCGTTTTCCTGTACAAATTGTAAAACCCTTGTAAAGGCATCACTCTGGTAGAACTCAGAAGCTTGATCTGAAATAAAGAACCCTATAAACTTATCGTTTTTCATCACCACTTTTTCAAGCCCTATTTTGGTCGCAATCCATTTAATACGAACAGAATTTAATAAGTCTTTCGCTTCATCTGGAAGGGGGCCAAAACGATCTATAAGTGTGGCTTCAAAAACGGCAAGTTCTTCTTCGTTTTTGGTTTCATTAAGTTTTGTGTACAGATTCAGACGCTCCGAAATGTTATTGATATAGTCATCTGGAAAGAGTAAACTAAAATCGGTGTCAATGACCGTATCTTTTACATAGTCTTTATCCGCTTTCGCGAAAGCGTTCTCATCGGCATACAATTCTTTAAACTCATTTTCTTTGAGTTCGTCGATGGCTTCGTTTAGGATTTTCTGGTACGTGTCAAACCCTATCTCGTTGATGAATCCACTTTGTTCACCACCTAATAAATCACCCGCACCACGAATCTCAAGATCCTTCATAGCGATATTAAAGCCGCTTCCGAGGACAGAAAACTGTTCTAATGCCGAGATACGTTTACGCGCATCGTCTGTCATCGCACTGAAAGGTGGCGTGATAAAATAACAGAATGCTTTTTTGTTACTTCTACCTACACGACCTCGCATTTGGTGGAGATCAGAAAGCCCAAAGTTGTTAGCATTATTGATAAAAATCGTGTTGGCATTTGGTACATCAAGTCCGCTTTCTACAATCGTGGTGGAGACGAGTACGTCAAACTCACCATTCATAAACGCGAGCATGAGCCCTTCTAGTTTCTTCCCTTCCATTTGCCCATGACCGACAGCTACTTTTGCATCGGGAACTAAGCGTTGTACAAGCCCTGCGACTTCTTTAATATTCTCAATACGGTTATGAATAAAGAAAACTTGTCCCCCACGTTGAATCTCATAACTCACAGCATCACGTATCGTTTCTTCAGAAAAACGAACGACACTGCTTTCTATTGGATAGCGGTTAGGTGGTGCCGTGTTGATCGTACTTAAATCACGCGCTGCCATCAAACTGAACTGTAACGTTCTTGGGATAGGCGTCGCGGTAAGCGTTAAGGTATCTACGTTTTCACTAATGGTTTTGAGTTTGTCTTTGACAGCAACTCCAAACTTTTGCTCTTCATCAATAACTAAAAGGCCTAGGTCTTTAAAGATGACATTTTTACTCGTGAGTTGGTGGGTACCAATCACGATATCGACCGCACCACTCGTCAATCCATCAAGGACTTCTCGTTTTTGTTTTGCCGTTCGGAAACGATTCAAATATTCTATACGAACAGGAAAATCTTCAAGACGTTCTCTAAATGTCTTCGCATGTTGAAACGCAAGAATGGTTGTCGGAACAAGGATAGCGACTTGTTTTCCATTATCTACCGCTTTAAAAGCCGCACGTATGGCGACTTCTGTTTTTCCAAATCCTACATCACCACATACAAGTCTATCCATAGGACGCTCGCTTTCCATATCGCGTTTTACATCTTCGGTAGCGCTACTTTGATCGGGTGTATCTTCGTAAATAAAACTCGCTTCGAGTTCGTGTTGCATGTGCGAGTCTGGACCAAAAGAAAACCCTTTTTGCGTCCTACGCTTTGCATACAGCTTGATGAGGTTAAACGCAATATGCTTAACACGAGATTTTGTTTTGGCTTTTAGTTTTTTCCAGGCCTGACTTCCTAGTTTATAGATCTGAGGCGCTTTTCCGTCTTTCCCTGTAAACTTGGTGATTTTATGTAAAGAGTGAATACTCAGATACAAGATATCTCGCTCTCCGTACATAAGCTTGATCGCTTCTTGTTTTTTACCTTCGACATCTATTTTCTGAAGACCGCCAAATTTTCCAATCCCGTGATCAATATGGGTCACATAATCGCCGACTTTAAGATTGGTGAGTTCCTTGAGTGTGATTGCTTGCTTTTTAGCGTAGCCGTTTTTAAGTTGGAATTTATGATAACGTTCAAAAATCTGATGATCTGTATAGAGTACTATTTTTAAATCATCATCTACAAACCCTTGATATAAGGAAACAACAACGGTTTCATAAGGAGCAACATCGGTTTGTGCATCATCAAAAATATCTCGAAAACGCTTCGCTTGTTGCTCACTTACACAGGCGATATAGTTTTTATATCCTGCGTTATGATTGTCATTTAAGTTTTGAATTAGCAAATCAAACTGCTTATTAAATGACGGTTGTGGTTGCTGATTAAATGCGACCAATGTATTGATTTTTACATCAGGAACAGAAGCACTAATGTCAATGGTTTGGAATCCTTCAAGTTCTGATTTTAGAAGCGTTCCCTTACAAAATAACTCATTTGGAGTCGAGCGTTTTACTTCTGAATCTAACTTTGTAAAGGCTTCTTCCGCTTTCGCGAAATTGGTGTCAATCCGATCATAAAAAAGCGATCGGTTTTTAATAAACACGAGTGTATCACTCGCAATATATTTAAGGAATGTATCTCGTTTTTCTTCTAATGCCTTGTTTTCTACATTAGGCATGATCGATATTTTATTTACCTGATCTGAGGAGAGTTGTGTCTCTACATCAAACGTACGGATACTATCTACCTCATCGCCAAAAAACTCGATACGATACGGCTCATCGTGACTAAAAGAAAATACATCTACAATCCCACCGCGAACAGAAAATTCGCCAGGTTCTGAGACAAAATCGACGCGCTTAAAGTGATACTCAAAAAGCATTTCATTGATAAAATCGATAGACAATTTATCATTTACATTCACTTTTAAAGTTTGTCTGTCTAGCTCTCGACGTGTGACTACTTTTTCAAAAAGCGCATCAGGATACGTCACAATCAACGCCGATTTTTTACGACTGTTAATCCGATTCAGGACTTCAGCGCGTAAGAGTACATTGGCATTATCGGTTTCTTCTATTTGATACGGTCTTCTATAACTCCCCGGATAGAATAATACATTGACTTCTTTACGTAAGTGCTCTAGATCATTAAGATAATAAGCGGCCTCTTCTTTGTCGTTAAGAATAAGGAGAATAGGTCGATCTATATGTTCATACACAGCACTAATGGTGTAGGATAACGAAGATCCTATAAGACCTTTGGCTTGTATATTTCGATGATTTTGGGCAATAGAATCCTGCAATTTCAGGAGTTGCTGAGACTGTGCAAGATGTTGCGAGAGTGTAGGTTTACTCAAGTGAAATTTATTTAAAACAAAGATACGTGGTAATACCAATTTAACTTAAAAATATAGCATATAATTCGCTTCTTTTCCGTCTATATCTCTTTAAAAAATAAAATCGTAGCTAAGGCTATGCTTAGATTTTTTAAATCATCTAGTCAAAAAATAATTCAAATTATTTATACGATATTTTTAAGCTAAGTTGGTATAATTACGCTTTCGCGAAAGCGGGAATGGAAAATTAACTGTTGGGGTTCTATTTTTTATAAAGGGAGCACAGGATTTCCCATAACAGTTTCCTCTAATAAGAGGGGATTAAGGGGTGTGTAAAATCTGGCACCTGCAAACATGATTATAAAATAGAGTAACACTCTAAATTAGAGTAGTACTCTATTTTTGATTAAAGTACCTAGTCGGTCATTTCGGTACTATTTCCTTTTTGCGCAATTGCAAACAGGAAATCACTCAATGTCCTTAGATTTCGTTTTTAATTTGGGACTGCGATACAATTCTTCGTGCCTCAGAATCACTCAGCCACCTTACATTTAGTTTCAATAGTAAGGATAACTTAAGGACATTGAGTGATTTATAGAGTGCTAGAAGCGCTCTATAAATAGTATCGAAATGACCGAATTAGAAACGAAGTCTAAGTGCGAATCAATATATTTTATTAGATAATGTATATTGATTATCAGATATTTATGATTATTTTTATAATCACTAAAACCTCAAATCACTTTTACCATGTCACAATTAATTTCTTATTACAACAGCGGCCATCTTGCGCTGAGTTCGGCGGTAAATCTTCCGTACACAACCTTAATTCTCGCTTTTCTATTTACTAATGAAAATGAACCATTGTCATTGCAACTTGCAGGCGGTATGGCAGCATCTGCCTCTCCACCTCAATTAACACAACATACGATTGATGCCATAGCGACATTAAAAGCCAATGATCAAAAAGTAATGATCTCTTTTGGTGGCGGTCAGATGTCCTCGAAGGGATATGCTGGTATTGTTGGTTCTGAAGTACAAATGGCGCAATCTATTGCAGCCTTTGTAAAAAAATACAACCTTGATGGCGTCGATCTTGATTTTGAAGATACGCAAGCTTTTATGGGAAAAGCAACCTATAATGGCGTTGATCTTCTTGTCAATCTAACCAAGGCACTGCGAGAAGAATTACCAAGTCCGCAATACCTGATTACCCATGCACCACAACCACCTTATCTACAAGTAGGAAGTGGCATGGACGGCTATGTAGCCATTATGGAGCAAGCAGGAGATCA
>JBLHOX010000186.1:0-6426 GCA_047623725.1 Dokdonia sp.
AATGCCCCTACGACATCGGCAAGACCACCCACTTTTGCTATAGGATAGCACTCTGCACTTATGTGTATAATCTTCATAAATATGGATTCGTTTTTACGAGTGAATAATTTAAGACAAATCTCTTATTTTACACCTATTAATATGTAAAATTTACATTAAAATTTTAATAAATTTGTTTCAATAAAAATGGGCAATCTCCTGTTTATAGGAAGGCAGCAAAATCTACAACGTTATAGTAGTTCCTTTATAATAATCATTTTAATATGTCATTTTAGAACAGTTTTAACGACAAAAAATCAATAAATCGTATTTTTACGAAAAAAGGAATCATTATGATAAAACAATATACACTTGCTTTATTTACATTGCTGTTAGTAAGCTGTAATGGAAAAGCTCAAGAAAAAGAAGTTGAAGTTTTCCCTGTTCAAAAAACAGCTATTGAATGGAAAGCTGAATTAACAACCGATCAATATTATATATTACGTGAAGAAGGTACTGAAAGACCATTTTCTAGCGAATTGAATAAAACCTATGCAAACGGAACTTATACATGTGCTGGTTGTGGTATTGCATTGTTTGAAGGAAAACATAAATTTGATAGCGGTACAGGTTGGCCAAGTTTTGACCGTCCAATAGAAGGGAATGTTACGTATTCTACAGATCGAAAATTAGGATATACCAGAACAGAAGAGCATTGCGCAAACTGTGGAGGGCATTTGGGACATGTATTTAGTGATGGTCCAAAAAACACAACAGGCAAACGCCACTGCATTAATGGAGATGCTTTAGTGTTTGAGCCAGAAGGGTAATACTAAAAGTTGACTGATTATTTAAGTACCGTTAAGAACTACTAAAAAAGATCTCCGCCTTTACGGAGACGACATCATTATGAAAAAATACCCTATAGAAAAAACAGAAGCTGAATGGCTAGAGTTATTAGGCCCAGAGCGTTATGCAGTGCTTAGAAAAAAAGGAACTGAACGTCCATTTACAGGTGAATACAACGTACACGCAGAAAATGGCGCTTATAATTGTGGTGCTTGTAATGCTCAATTATTTGAAAGTACTAACAAATTTGATAGTGGATGTGGATGGCCAAGTTTTGACGCCTCCATAGAAGGTTCTGTAGAATATATAAGAGATAGTACACTTGGTATGATACGTACGGAGATACTATGCGCAAACTGTGGATCACATCTAGGACATGTTTTTGATGATGGCCCTACAGAAAGTGGACAGCGATACTGTGTAAACTCTGCTAGTATTGATTTTAAAGGATAATTACTTTTTATATAAGAACTCATCTTGGCTTTTTCTATTTCCTAAAAAATGAGTTCTAAATGACAGATTAAAATCTTGAAAAAACACTTCGAGTTTTAGTTTTAAGATATGGTGTTTAATATGTATTTTCGCACTGTAAAATAGACCATAAAAAATCTAACTATGAGCAAGTATGATGTTATCGTTTTAGGGACTGGCCCTGGCGGATATGTAGCAGCTATTAGAGCTTCTCAACTGGGGTTAAAAACTGCAGTTGTAGAAAAAGAAAGCCTTGGAGGTGTATGTTTAAATTGGGGATGTATCCCTACAAAAGCATTACTTAAAAGTGCCCAAGTTTTTGAATACCTTAAACATGCTGAAGATTACGGTCTTAAAGTAGAAAACGCAGATAAAGATTTTGCGGCCGTTGTAAAACGTAGTCGTGGTGTTGCAGATGGAATGAGCAAAGGTGTTCAATTTCTGATGAAAAAAAATAAAATAGATGTGATCGAAGGCTATGGAAAACTAAAGCCTGGCAAGAAAATAGATGTTGATGGTAAAGAGTATAGTGCAGATCATATTATCATAGCTACAGGTGCTCGTTCTAGAGAGCTACCTAGTTTACCACAAGATGGAAAAACAGTGATAGGATATCGTGAAGCCATGACATTACCTGAACAACCTAAGAAAATGATTGTAGTTGGTTCTGGTGCGATTGGGGTAGAGTTTGCAAGCTTTTATAACTCCATGGGCACAGATGTGACTATTGTAGAGTTTATGCCTACTGTAGTTCCTGTAGAAGATGAGGATGTTTCAAAACAATTTGAGCGTTCTATGAAAAAAGCAGGAATTAAGGTCATGACTAATAGCTCTGTTGAAAAAGTTGAAAAAACAGATACTGGAGTGAAAGCTACGGTTAAAACAAAAAAAGGAGAAGAAATTCTAGAAGCTGATATTGTTCTTTCTGCTGTAGGAATTAAAACAAATATTGAAAATATAGGATTGGAAGATGTTGGTATTGTTGTAGATCGTGACAAAATCATTGTCAACGATTGGTACCAGACAAACATGCCTGGATATTACGCCATTGGTGATGTGACTAAAGGACCTGCACTTGCACACGTAGCTTCTGCCGAAGGAATTACTTGTGTTGAGAAAATTGCAGGAATGAACGTAGAAGCTATTGATTATGGAAACATCCCTGGATGTACGTATGCTACACCAGAAATTGCAAGCGTAGGAATGACAGAAAAGCAAGCGAAAGAAGCTGGTTACGAACTTAAGGTGGGTAAATTTCCTTTTTCTGCCTCAGGAAAAGCAAGTGCTTCTGGAGCAAAAGATGGTTTTGTAAAAGTAATCTTTGATGCTAAATATGGTGAATGGCTAGGGTGTCATATGATTGGTGCTGGTGTTACTGATATGATCGCAGAAGCGGTTCTTGGTCGTAAACTAGAAACAACAGGTCACGAAGTTCTAAAAACAATTCACCCACATCCTACGATGAGTGAAGCGGTTATGGAAGCCGTAGCTGATGCTTACGGTGAAGTGATTCATTTATAAAAAGAATATAGATCGTAAACGTTGTTTACTTCTAATATATACTTAAAAATCCCGCAATTGCGGGATTTTTTTATAGTGAGTCCTAGCTAATAGTATGTAAAACTAAGGTTTGGGTAGTGTCTATTTATAAAGACATTAATTATTATTGGGTGCAGTTCCTATATTAAACGAAGGGACTGGTAATCGTAATCCAAAAAACCAATAAGGATCTCCTGTAAATACATTAATAGCAATTCCTGTCTGTACATAATCGTTTAGTACTGATAATACAACACCAGCTCCTAATTCTGGAACATCATCTCCATCAAAATCAGGGGCAGATACATGAAGCCCTACACCCCAATCAAGAAGTCTATTGTATGTGATGCTTCTCCTTCTTGCTTTTCTATCAAAAAAACCTTTGAAAATTACATTATAATAAGGAGCTAACTGAAATTGTGTTTCAACGGCTGTTCTGGCTAATGGGTCTGCAAAAATAACACCAACAGTTCCTTGTATATGAGGTAGCACTCTAAACATAGACACCTTGCGGTTTTCGCTATAAATAACACCGTCTTTTCCTATAACCTCTAATTTGAATGCTAATTGATCACCGTCTTTACGAGCTCCTGAATTAATCAAATCTAAAGAGGTAGATTCTGGAAGTTTGGCTAATGTAAATTTATATACTTCTTCGCTAAATTTTAAAGCTGCGAAGTCAAACTTCTCACCATTCAAAAATTCTTCAATATCAGTATCAGTTGAAATGGTTTTTTTTATTGAATTATATATTTCTGTATAATTAGTTTTTAAATTAGTAAACTCTGTTTTAACATCTTCGATTATATCGGCTAGATTTCCTTTAATTTTATTTATACTATCAGCTACTGAAGTTATTGTATTTAAAAGACTTTTTCCATCAGTTTTGATAAAACTAATATCTTCTCTAGCTTTAGAGAAAAATTCATTCATAACGATACCTTGATCAGCAGATATTATGGCTCTGTAATATTCTTTTCTACGATTGAGTTCTTTTTTGAAACTCCTAATCGTATCCTTAACTTTAGTAATCTCTTTCTCTAATTCAGAGAGATCAGCTTCTTCTAAAGAATTAAGACTGATCTTTTTTACTTTTTCAATTTCTTCATCAATTTTATCTTGTATTTCTTGAGCTTTTACATCAAGAATACTACTTAATCGGTTCAATTGATTTTTTGCAATACTCTTTAAAATTTCATCTTCTTTTCCTTTATTCTCCTTTGCGAATCTTTGTATTTCTTCTAATTCTTTTAATTGATCTGGAGTAGGTAAAAATTGCCATCGCTCTACCTCAAAAGGAGTTTGTGGTTTTATCTCATCAAAACCTGGAATATTTAAAGCAGTTTGCCTTCCATTAGCAACGATCCATCCTCCAAATTGCACATAAACTCCTTTTTCATCAGCGATAGTTTTTACTTCCTGCTCAAGTATATTTAAGACATCTGCTGCTGCAAAATACAATGACTCAAAGGGTCCATTATCTTCTTCATACTCATAGGATATCTCTTGAACTCTATCATCTATCTTTGTGAGATTATTTACTTTTTTAACAACTTTACCTAGATTAGCAAAATAGTCTTTTTCTTCATCTGGATATTTCCTAAGCTTCTCAGAGTCATATGAATCAAGTAGTTTTTGTATCTCTTGTAGGTTTTTATCTCTTGCCGCCATAGCATTATACAGTTTAGAGATTTTTTCTGATAATTCTTTAGGAAATTGCATGTTTTCACTAACCTTCGATATTAAGTATTCTTTATCTAATGTTATATCTAACACACTATTGATGTCAACAATTTTAGTGTTCACATATCCTTCTTTAACTTTTCCTGTTTCATTATCAATAGATCTGCCATCTTGATCTAATTCTTCTATTTTAATAACTGCATGTTTCTTTTTGACAACATCCTTTTTCTTTTTGGCATCACCCTGTTCTACTTCAGCAACAACCTGTTTTTCTTTAACGTCACCCTCTTCTTGCCCTAGTGCTAGCGAACTAATACATACAATAATAATTGTTATATAAATTTTATAATAATTTTTCATACGTGATTATTCTAATAAATTACTATGCATCTACTCCAATAGCATTACGCATAATTCTATTGAGGTTCCCTTTATAAAATTTTTTTGGTTTTGCCAAAAATTCAGATCTTACTACTATATCACCTATCGTATCTGTACTTGCAGAAATAGAAAGAACATAATATTTATCAAGATTATTCCAATCTATAGGATTTTCAAGTTCCGGATTTACACGAAGACTTTTTAATTTTTCTAAAATTAGACTTGGATCGAGTGCGTGTATTAATCTGACCACTTTATAGACGCTCCTTTTAGAATTTATTAGCTCTTCTGCTTTTGTAACGAACTCTTTTGTTACTATATCTTCCCCTAAAGCAACCCATAAAATAACAGGCTCTTTTAGCCATTTTTTTAAATCTTCATTTGCTTTTACTTCTGCTTTTACTTCTAAAGTGTCAGTTTTAGGTAAAATAATAGGTGCTATCATAAGAGTAAATTTTAGAATAAAACATTAATTCTTAAAAGTAAAAAAAATACAAGTAAAAAAAGAGGGGGTAAACACCTGATTTTATTTACAATCAATTTCCTAGTCATTCAGGTAATAAATCACAATACCAAAAAGCAGTATCCCAATTCTTTTGATCATCGTCTTCTATAAAACAAATATCGTCATCATTATCTACGTTATCATAACGACGTAATACCTTCTCTCCTATTGTAAACGGAATCGGTTTTTTAAAAATAGGCCCGTCATATACAAATGTATGAAACTCTCCGTTTTCTCCACAAGGATCTACTGTATCTGGTAAATCTTCTATAAATGAGGCATCGATAACGCGTCCACAAAAATCTTCATTCAGCTGTTTTGCATTCACACAAACGGTTATGGCCTTAAAACCTACATCAAGAAATTCTTTAAGCAATGCCTTTGTATCTTTTTTCCATAGAGGATACACTCCTTTTATACCAACTTGTGCTAGTTGTTCATCACGATACGTTCTTAAATCTTCTAGAAAAATATCTCCAAAAATCCCGTGTGTATTTCCATCATTGTATAATTGAGTCGTTGCCTCTCGCATGGTGTTGGAATACGTTTCCATAGAGACTTGTGCAGGAAATGTGATCTTCTCTAATGGAAATCCGATACTAGCGGCTTGTTGTTCTAAAAGCGCTATACGGAGTCCATGCATAGAAACACGGTTGTAATCTGAATTTACAGTTGTGACTAATTTTGAAATTTTATATTCAGAATCTTCTAGTAATTTATAGAGCGCTAGACTTGAATCTTTCCCACTACTCCAATTAAAATAAGCCGTATGCATAGAACTACGCTATAAAACTTTGAATGGCAAGATCATAGCTTTGCAAGCCAAATCCTAAAATAACTCCTTTTGCATATTTTGAAATAAAAGACTGATGTCTAAACTCTTCTCGTGCAAATGTATTAGAGATGTGTACTTCGATGACAGGAATCCCTATCGCTGCAACAGCATCTCCTATGCCTACGGAGGTATGCGTATACGCCGCTGCATTTAAAATAATACCATCATACACTCCATCAGATTC
>JBLHOX010000187.1:0-6425 GCA_047623725.1 Dokdonia sp.
TTCGAGTCCGCCCGACTCCACAATTAAAAAACGTAAACTCTTTATCTATAATAGTTTACGTTTTTTTATGCTATATTTTAGACAACATTTAGACAATATAAAATTTGAATTGCATTTTTTTATCCTCAAACCGTCATTTGCAAGTTTGGGAAAATAACACTAGCACCTATGTGATTTTTGCATAGCTCCCGTATTTGTCTGTAGGTAGTTTTTAATATCGAGGGTTCGGGTTTTTAGTTCCTCACCCCCGACATTGAGATAATCATAAAACGTAGATAGTTTCCAAAGTCGGATTTCTTACTTTGGGAAATACTCACACCTCAAAGTTGAGGTAATCATAAAACAGGGTGCGCTTCTTCAAACTGTAATTGTACGCTTTCACAAAATAGCGATAACGACCTAAATAATATCTAGTACAGAAAACTCGGTATTATCACGGGTTTTGCCCTAGATAAGGGGTTTTGCTGTCTTTTCTTTGTGCTTTGTCTGGTTTGTAGTTCAATAAATCATATATACCAGAACTTTGAGGGTGTTAAATGATTGAAGTGGATATTTGTATAAGGTTTAAATAAATACGATCCTGTGCGTAATACTATAGCGTTTTGAGAAGTTTCTAAAAGAAAGTGAGAGTGTGTTGAGTTATAAGGAATTGACGAAGGGTTGTTAAGCTTAGTTACTCTTCATCTTCGCTATTATCTTCTTGTTTTTTATTAGAATATATCTTACCCAATACAAAAATTGAGGATAATCCCAATACAGTAACAGTTATAATAGCTACAGCTAATTTAATTTCTCCTTTTAAACCAAATATTAACGTTAAAATAAAGCATATAATTGCTGCTATAAATCCAAATATTTGACCTCTTTTGCTTTGTGATACTTGTTCTGGAATAACAGTTTTCTCTAAAAACATTCTATGTTCAGATTGTTTTTCTGCCATTTGTAAAATTCTTTCAGCTGCATCTGGAATGACTTGATTGTAATCGTTAAGCACATCAGGGGGCGGAATTGGACCACTAAAACTTCTAGTAATGCTTGTAATACTTAAAATAAAAGCGTCCTTAATTTCTTCTTTCTTTTCTGGAGATATATCTGGATCATCAAGAATCGCTAGTAATTCTTCAGGAACCTCTTCTTGTCCGTCTTGATCATTAAGAATAGGGGGTTCGGACATCTACTATTTATGTATTAATTCCTTGCTTATTTTTTTTGTAGCCTTTGTTATATCATCGCCAATAGCCTTCCAATCAGAATATAAAGCCTTATAATCTGCTTCCTTAGAAGTTTTAGAACCATTAAATTCATAATAGTTCCCAAATACATTCATAACACTTCCTAAACCAGTTAAGTAAGATGATCTATTAAAGAGAGACTCTCTTTTATTTTTATGTATTATTTTTCTATTCATAATTGATTACAAAAGTGCAATATAACAAAAATTAATATTAACTATAATTTGAAAATATAATCTAGCAATGTAACTACTGATTAAATATACTACATTAGTACGTATATAAGCGTCTTATGTTACAAATATTAAGTTAAATCTTCACCTTTATTATATAGAAAAGCATAAGTTAAAACTACAAGAAGATTATATAATGCTTCTTTTGCTTTACTACTATTTTAAATTTTCCGACATTTTTTTCTTCTTCTCTTAGATAATTCAAAGTTATAAGATAATTGAGATTCTGCATAAGCTTCCCCAGGAGGGAGCTATAAATGGGTAAAAGAATTACCAGTCTTCACTATCTTTTTTGATACTCTTATTTAAATCGTTTGATAGTAGTAGTATTTTTTCTTTTATCTGAGCTTTTAAACTAAGTTGATTTTTTAAGTTAGCATCGTAAAGTTTCTGAAGCTTCTTTTTAGAAACCTTAAAATTAATCAATAGCTTGTAATCATCTATAGTTAAATAATCATAATCTCTAAAAGGTATAGATACCCCTCCACCTTCTGCATGAATATTGTCTACTCCTAACTTATATCTACCCGCCTTAAAGGCAATTGATATTCTAAAATTAATATCTATAGGTACTTCATATTTTCCAGAAACAGTAATAATACTCATAACACCATTACCTATAATTTCATCCTCCGTATTGTACTCAATTACTTGCCGACTATCTTTAAAAGTCAATGTTAACCATTTTAAAGCCTTTTTATGTAATGAGTCTTTAGGTAGATCAACTTCAAAAACTTTAGAGTAAGATATTTCTTTTGTCTCTGTATTAGTTGAAAACTCACTTTGAGAATAAGCATTACAAGAAATTAAGAGTATAAGTAATATTAATTTTTTCATTTTAATTATTTAGTATTTTACCAATCTCCTTTTTTGTAGTCCACACTATTTGAATCAAGATTAGCGAGTAATTCTTTGCAAAAACTGTTTAATTTGGTTTCCGCATCTGATTTTATTTTAACATAATATTTATTTCTTACTTTCCCCTTCCTATTGTAGATAGAAGTCACTAATAACCCTCTACTAGATGCTATTTGTAAATCATCACAATTATCTTTATTACACTTAAAATCAATACGAGCAACATCAAGACGGACTTTGTTGTCTTTGATTCTAATCTCAATGTTTAGGTTCATATTCCATGGGTACAAATCCTTACCAAATGCCCTATGACTAAATATCACATCCACATCTCTAACATTAAATGCGATATACTCATTTTCCACATCGCTATGAACAGCCCAACTAGCGCGACGTATATTATATTGAGACCATTTTTTAACTTTGGCGTATATGTCAGATGCTTTTTGCCCTTCAAGTTCTTTAACTAGAAACCCGTTTAAGTATCCAGTATTTTCAAAGGTTAAAGAATCAACTTGTTTTAAATCTTGAGAAAAGGCACTGCAAGAAATAAAGAATATAAGTATAAATAGGTTTTTCATTGGTCAGTTTTTAAGTTTTGCAAATTACTGTAATTTAATTAAATGTACATTGTGGAAAACCGTATTTGCAATAGGTTAAATAGTAGTATTTTAGCTATTCTGAAAACTGACTAAATTAAAGATGTATGTCCGAAATAAGAAGAGCAAAAAACCTAAGTAATAGAGAGGAAATAGGTTTATTTAGCGATGAAGAACTAAAAAGAGATATTGCATACTCCCTTAGAGTTATAAAAACATGGGTGGTTTTCTTTGGAATACTCACAATAACATCATTAGTGATTTACTTATTTTCGGCTTTTTTAACACCAATGATGGAATCTTAGAAACTAGATTATGAAAGAACTATTTATACTTATATTCTTTATTTCTTGCAGTGCGTATTCTCAAAGTGAAGGGCTTATAGAGTATAGAAAGCAAAGAGAGCAAAGAAAGAAGGATATAGAGAAAGATAGGAATGAATATACAGGTCAAGACGGGATAACCTATGAATTAGGAGACACATTGATAATTCAACCAAAATTAAGTACTTATAAAGGCATTTACTTTGGGTATGGTGTAGCTAATCTTAATCTTGACACTCAATTCAAGCAAAAGCACGATCCAAAAGAGCTATATTTTGTAATCAAGAGGTTTAAAAAAGAAACTGTTGCGGGTAATCTTATAGTAAGTGCTTTTTGTAAAGGAATCAATAAAAAAGGGAGATTTACTGTTTTTATAGATAAAGCATCTTTAAACTGTGAAATTCGCGAATGTGAATAATTCCATCTTCTCCACACAAAAAGCCCCGTAATCGTAATGATAACGGGACTTTGCTTTTTTGGGTGTCAGTACTCTTGTTTTTAAACCCTATTTTCTTGTAAAAGCATCTTTTTTGAATTTGTATATTTGAGTTTATGAACGTACGCCTTAACGAAGATCAAAAAACCCAAATCTTAAATGCCGATGATGTCTATAAGATTATGCAACAAATCTTATTACGACAAAATAAAATACGTCGTAGTCAGGAATACTTTTGGGTTGTAGGTCTGGATAATCAAAATACGGTGCTATTTGTGGAGCTTATTAGTATAGGTGGCGCAAATCGCGTTAATGTATCTCCGCCCGATGTGTTTAGAATGGGTATCTATAAGCTTGCCGTTAAGATGATTTTGATACACAATCATCCTAGTGGCGTTCTACAACCGTCTGAGAATGATAAGAATTTTACAGATCGGCTTTTAAAAGTTGGGAAGATGATTAATATTAAAGTGATAGAACACCTTATCATTACAGAAACCGATTTCTTTAGCTTTGACACCGTAGGACTTATTAAAGAGTTTGAAAATAATGGTCTTTACGAACTTGTAAAAAAGGAAAGTGAAGAAATGAAAAAATTCAAATTAGATATTGAAAAGAAGAAAGCTAAAAAGGAAGAACTTCTCCAAGTAGCCAGACGTCTTAAAGCTTTAGGTCAAGACAACGATTTTATTAAGAAAGCAACGGGGTTAACTAAGCGTGAGATTGATAAGATATAAGTTTCTGAGTACGCTTTCGCGAAAGCGGAAAAAAACAGATCACCATCTTTAGAAGATATTATGAGGTAACGACATAAACAATGCTTTGAACTTCGCTAACCATTACCGTTTAAAAGGCAGCTAGCAGTAACTTTCACACCCTAACTCGTATGACATGCCTCTGAGCAATACGAATATCCTTACACACTAGGCAAACACATAGAAAACCCAACAAAGTCATAACTTGATTGGGTTTCTGTTTTTAAAAATAGATAAGAGAAATCTTTCTCCTTTATAAAAAATGAGAACTTCAAGACTATTTCTGAAAATTGAATTTTTTCTCAATAGCTTCTATCATACTATTTGTGATATCCAGTCCTGTTGCAGTCTCAATTCCTTCTAATCCTGGAGAAGAGTTGACTTCCAGCAATAAAGGCCCTTTATGAGAGCGTATAATATCTACGCGTGCTTTTATAGCGGGTATGCCAAAAGTTTCAAATGAACACCACTCTTCACTTCCTATTATTTTTAAATTTTCCAATATGTTTTTGTGTTTATAACAAATATATTGACCCTATTCAATAGAGGCATGCATTCTTCTTAAGAAAAATACTCTCCCTTATTTTATTGAATATTAAAATAAAAACTACGGATCTAACAACCGTTTATTTGGTTTGTTGGAGGGCAATTGTTAAGTGGACGGCTTCTTCCGCCACAAATTCCTGAGCCACCTACTATTTTGTCTGAATTTGTAAGTTTTGAAATGGTCAATTTATTAAAAGACAGTTTCCTTAGGGATGCTTTTTTCATCTGTTGTTGTTTTAAAATTATAAGATACAAAAAATACACATGTAACTAATAAAACTATTTTTTCGACTCCAAAAACCCTAAGCACTTCATTTACAAACAAAGACAGTCTATCACTTTTCTTGGCTCTTTAAACTTTTTATATAGTAAGAGGGAGTTATGCCTGTTTTCTTCTTAAGAGCTGTTGTAAATGATTCTGCAGAGTTAAAACTTGCTTCTTTAGCAATACCCAAAATCGTATATCTATGTAATGTGGCATTTATTTTTAACTCATGTAAAATGTAGTCAATGCGCAAATCATTAATGTAATGAGTAAATGTCTTTCCTTTATAGGTATTAATGATTTTTGATAAGTACTTTGTATTGGTTGAGAGTTTTCTAGCTAGTAATGTTACCGTTATTGTATTCTTTAAAAAGCCTTTTCTTGATTCAAAAGTTTGTAATTTATCTAAAATCGTAGAAACTATTTGCGGATCTATATTGAGTTTTTGCGACGTTTTTATTGTATCTGTATTTAGGGTTTCTTTAGATTTATTGTTTAATTCACTTAGTATACTTTCAAAGCGCTTTTTGTGTAGTTTGTGTCTTCTAAATTGAAGAAAGAATAATACTATTATTACGATAAATAGAATGAATAGGAAAACAAATTTTGAACTAAGGCTTTGGTTTTTATTTTCTAATTTTTGAAATGAACTACCCCGAGGCAGAGCCATCGAGGTATCAAGCGGAAAAAACTTATTTTTAGTTTTATGAAAACTATCCGTTTTCAAACTTTCCTCTTTGACCCCGAGGTAGAACCTCGAGGAATTCTATAGATTCAAATACGCTTCCTTTTAGCATACGAACTGACCTAGTAAGCAAAGCTTATAAATTTCGGAATCTAAATTTAGATATGATTAAGGGTTTGTAAAAAGCACTAACAGATATAAAGGCTAATAGGTAGTAATACGCATGCGTTTTTTTGATTATTAGTATCTTAGAGTCAGAAAAAATCCTGTCATGTATAAGATGATACTAAAAATAAGTAGTCTACCCCTAGTGATAGTTATCCTATGTCTCGCGTGTTCTCCTGCAAAAAAAGCAACGATAGCAAATCCCGAAATAGCAAAAGACACTCTTGATCTTGGATATATGTATTGGGCAAATGATATTACACCCTTTGGCTTTGGCTCTCGTTACTCTCTAATTCTATTAGGAACCATAACTGAAATCAATATACCC
>JBLHOX010000188.1:0-6412 GCA_047623725.1 Dokdonia sp.
AAAAGTAATTAAAATTAATGTTTACCCTTTTATTTATAATGGACTTTAGTATTTTTAAATTTTAAATGAAAAAACAATATCCATTTCACAAGAACATTCAAAATCATTTTTGGATAGCGTTAGGGCTCAGTATCTGGGTTTTTGCATTTTTATACCTTTCAGAACCTTTTGATATACATCTGTTTTCGGCTAGTGAAAAGCGAACGTTATTACCTGTCTATGGGTTCATAGAGGGGTTTTGTTATGCGATTCCTTTACTATATCAATATCGTATTACAAAGAAACAAGAGACTTGGTTTTTTAAAAATGAAGGAATCTATTTGATTTTAGTCATTGGTCTTGGGACGTTGATTAATTTTTTGTTTTATAAATATGCTGTCGTACCAGACGAAGAGGATGCGTATACGTATTTTGAATATACAAAATTAGTATACATTCCAGCGTTAACTGTCATATTACCTTTTGTGATTATAGCTCGTTTTATTATTGGTAAATTCTCAGAAAAAATAAGATTAGAAGATCAGATCACCATCAAAGGTAAAGGACAGTATGATTTTATTCATCTTCATTTTCATGAACTTTTATTTGTGCGATCTTCTGATAATTATGTAGAGATTTATTTTTTTAAAGAAAAAGAAATCGAAAAAAAATTGGTTCGAGGAGCTATTTCTGAAGTAGAAAAATCATTCCCAGAATTACTTAAAACACATCGCTCTTTTTTGATTAATCCAATACATTTTAAACAATATCATATAGAGGATAAAAAGCTATTTATTGACGTAGGCTATAAAACACACGTACCCGTTTCGAGAGGATTACAGGTTGCTGTAAAAAGTAAATTACAATTCACCACAAATAAGTGACATTTCACCACAATCGCCTTATATAATACGTTTGCAGACGCAAAAGGAAATAAGTTTGTCATCAGTTATCAATACTAAAAACTAACTAATGATAAAAAAAATAGCCCTTTTCCTTTTAATTATCTGCTTACAATCCTGTCATTATGGGCGTATGATTCGTTATTATAAAGCCGATATCGATGATCATAAAATATTCCCATACACAGAAGTAAATACAGGAACGGATACGTTCTATTTTGAAGATGGGAGTACAACGGATGCGGCTAAAAAACTAGATACGCTTCACTTTTCTGTAAAAGGACAGCGATATCTGATGGATAAGGTTCTAGATGATTATTCTGAAACGACAGCGTTTCTTGTGATCAAAGATGACGCGATTGTATTTGAGAAATACTATGAAGGCTATAAGCGAGATTCTATTTCTAATATTTTTTCTGTGTCTAAATCGGTGACTTCATTATTGGTTGGAATTGCGATAGACGAAGGAAAAATAGAAAGCGTACAAGATCCTATTACCAAGTATATCCCAGAACTTAACGAAGCAGATCCTTTATTCAAAAAACTCACCTTAGAGCATCTATTAGATATGCGTGCTGGATTGGAGTTTGATGAGAGTTATAGCAGTCCGTTTGATGAAGTAAGTCGGTTGTATTATGGGAAAAAGCAACTCAAGCAAATCTCTAATATGACGTTTAATCATGAGCCTGGTGCGCATCATGAATACCAGAGTGTTTGTACGACACTACTTGGTATTGCCGTAGAGCGTGTTACTGGAATGCAACTGGGTAAATACCTAGAAGCAAAACTGTGGATTCCTTTAGAAATGGAAAACCCTGCTACGTGGAGTTATGACGATGAGAAAAATAAAAACACCAAAGCCTTTTGTTGTCTAAATACAACGGCGATTGACCTAGCCAAAATAGCTCGTTTAATGATTCATAAAGGAGAATATAACGGAAAGCAAATTGTCTCTAAGCAATGGATAGAAAGACTAGTGACGCCTAATAAAGAGAACGGCTATTATCAATACCAATGGTATAGTACAGAAGATAACTCTGAAGACTTTTTTGCCTTAGGGATTTTGGGACAACAGGTATATGTATCTCCTAGGGAAGATTTAATTATCGTACGTCTAGGAAAATCATGGACGAGTAACAACGTATTTATCTCTCGGATTAAAGAGGTGTTGCAGGAGTGAAGAACGTGTTTCTTTTTAAAACTGTATTAAAGAATACTCTTGATCTTTTGTGCTCCAGTAGCTGAAATACGTTTTACTGTTGTGAATAAAGACATCTTCTGCAGTATCCCATTTAAGCTCATCTTGATACTCTTTTATACGATCAAAAATGTTGTCTTTGAATTCTTCATCTTTGATATGATTAAATTTTGAATCAAAAAGACCATTCACATAAACAGCTTTTGAATATCCATAACCACCATAAGACGAAAACGTAGGATTGTAAGCAGGGACATACAAACTACCGCCATTAGGAACAGGAATCGTTGTTCCTCCTACAGGACCCCCAGGGACACCTGTAAAACCTCCTCCCCCTCCGCTACTCAAAAGTGCGTGGCTTCCCAAAGTGATTTGATACCGTTGATTTTCTTGATGTATAGAAACACCAATATCACCACTTGTAATTTTTCGTAAGTATTGTTTTGTCGTAGTAAGCTCTCTTTTTTTTCTACGATAAGCAGATCCGTCTTGAATGATAGGTGAGTTTTTAAATTCAATACTATCTTCTTGTGTTACATAAAATTCCTTTAGGACTTCATTGTCAAAGTTCTTTACTTGAAAAATCATTTCATCGCGAGAACTTGCTATATGAAAGAAGTTTTCGCCATGAATAAAAGAATTAAAGTTTTTAAATTCGTCAATTTTCCCTTTAGGATATGATACTGTTTTGGTTGTTAGTTCTAAACTTGAAAGATCCAGCGTATTGAGTATGGTGTGAGATTCTTCATCTTCAAAAGTAATATATACTGTATCTCCTTGATGATATAACTTGTTTTCGCTTGAAGAACGTTCTATGGTATTAGGGACACGATTGTCTATTTTAGTGATTCCCCCTCTAGTATTAGGTCCAAAAAGATCAAAGCGCAAGCCCTTTTCTAGTAATTGTTGTTCTTTATCGTCAGCATCAAATTGAAATGTCGCAATTTTTTCAAAGGTAAAATCTGACGTAAACTCTCTTAAAATAAGTGCATTTCCTTTTGTTGCACTCATCATCATCATTCTATTATCAAAATTGATCGTTTCAAGATATTTTTCACCATCAAACTTGAATTCAATCTCATTAGATGTAATTCCGCCACTTTTAAGATCGACAGAGAGATACCCAAATTTTTTACGAGAACTTGTTCCGTAGACTAAGGAGTATGTAGTTTCATTAGTTACAATATACCCTATAGTCTCTTTGTATTTTCTCTTAAGACGAACTCCTGAAGCTTCTCCTATTTTTTGGAAATCAGAATTATATAAATACCCAGAAACTTTTTCTTTTTGACCTAGAATGATGGCAAGATTATTTGTCTTTGCGTCGGATAAAGAATAGTTCTCTACATTTCTAATACTTCTTTTAAAATCAAGGTTCTTAAAATTTAAAGTAGGTTCCTGACTATATAAAGTTGAAGTTATAAAAATGACTAAACAACAAAAGAGTGATCTCATAAACGATTATTACAATGGTTATTAGATTTGTATCTCTATTTATAAAATTGTTGCAAAATGTAATTAATTAATCGTCTTCCCATTCTTCACGTCTTCGGAGCCTGCACTGAGTCCAGTCGAAGTGTCTGGGTTTAAGAACACTAATTTTCCATTGGTATCTTCTGTCATCAAGATCATTCCTTGGCTCTCCACACCGCGTAAAGCCCGAGGCGCTAGATTTACCAACACGGTTACTTTTTTACCGATAACTTCTTCGGCGGTAAAACTCTCTGCAATACCAGAAACAATGGTACGGGTATCAATACCTGTATCTACCGTAAGCTTTAGGAGCTTTTTGGTTTTAGGCACTTTTTCGGCTTCTGTGATCGTACCCACACGCATATCGATTTTTGTAAAATCTTCAAAACCAATGGTCTCTTTTTGAGGTTCTGCAACCGCATTTTCTGCTTCGTTTGCTTTTTTGCTAGCTTCCAATTTATCTAATTGTTTTTGGATGTCTTCATCTTCTATTCTTGAGAATAAAAGAGGTGCTTTCTCAATAATTTTGTGCCCAGAGGGAAGTAAGCCCTCTCTGCCATTCGGCATCTCTCCCAGAGGGAGAGAAACATCATTCCAACTCAAGGCTGGAAGTGCTTGTGTTTTTAAAATGTCTTTAAGTTTAGCGCTTGTAAATGGTAAAAACGGTTCGCTTAATACAGAAAGTGCGGTGGCGATTTGAAGAGCAATATACATCACTGTCTTCGTACGTTCTTCATCTGTTTTGATTGTTTTCCAAGGCTCTTCATCTGCCAAGTATTTATTTCCTAAACGGGCTAAGTTGATGAGGTTATTTTGGCTTTCGCGAAAGCGGTATTTTTCTACACTACTTCCAATAACCGAAGGATACGCACGGATCTCTTCTAATGTTTTAAGGTCAACTTCGGTAAAGGCATTAGGGGTAGGAACGACACCATCATAGTATTTATTGGTTAAAACCGCTACACGGTTTATGAAATTACCAAAAATGTCTGACAACTCACTTTTATTACGTTGTTGGAAGTCCTTCCAAGTAAAGTCATTGTCTTTCCCTTCGGGTGCATTTGCCGTTAATACATAACGCAATACGTCTTCCTTATCAGGAAAATCTTCTAAGTACTCGTGTAACCAAACCGCCCAGTTTTTTGAAGTAGAAAGTTTATTTCCCTCCAGATTTAAAAACTCATTTGCAGGCACATTTTCTGGTAAGATATAATCGCCATGACCTTTAAGCATCGCAGGGAAAATAATACAGTGAAACACAATATTATCCTTCCCAATAAAGTGAACCAATTTTGTGTTTTCGTCTTTCCAATACGGCTCCCAATCTTTTCCTTCTTGTGCTGCCCATTCTTTGGTCGCAGAGATATAACCGATAGGTGCATCAAACCAAACGTAGAGTACTTTTCCATCAGCTCCTTCTACAGGAACAGGAATTCCCCAATCTAGGTCACGCGTCACCGCGCGAGGACGTAAACCGTCGTCGATCCATGATTTACATTGTCCGTAGACATTGCTTTTCCAATCTTTTTTATGTCCTTTTAAAATCCATTCTCTAAAGAATGCATCATATTGATCTAGTGGTAAAAACCAGTGTTTCGTTTCTTTAAGACTCGGGACTGCTCCAGAGATTGCGCTTTTAGGATTGATCAAATCTGTAGCGTTATGAGAAGTTCCACAGTTTTCACACTGATCGCCATACGCTTCTTCAAAACCACACTTAGGACAGGTTCCTGTCACAAAACGATCGGCTAGAAACTGATTTGCTTCTGCGTCGTATAATTGGGCATTGGTTTCTTCCAGAAACTTCCCTTTATCATACATTGTCTTAAAAAAGTCTGATGCCGTGTCATGATGAATCTTGGCAGTGGTACGTGAGTAATTATCAAACGTAATTCCAAAATCAAGAAATGATTGCTTGATAATCGCATGATATTTATCGACCACATCCTGAGGTGTAATGCCTTCTTTTTTTGCTTTAATTGTAATTGGGACACCGTGCTCATCACTTCCACATACAAAGGCAACATCGGCTCCTTGCATACGGAGATAACGGGCATAAATATCTGCGGGAACATAAACTCCAGCGAGATGGCCTATATGAATAGGACCATTTGTATATGGTAAAGCGGCGGTAATCGTATATCTTTGAGACATTAAGTGTGATTTAAAGGCACAAAAATAAGAAAACAAACGACGAAGGAAGCATAGTAACTAGCATTTAGCGAAAAATGAGTCAATCAAATATCCATAGACCAAAAACACCGCCCCCTATACGTTTGTGCAGTATTGAATACAAGAGTTTGTATATCGTTTTTATTTGAACCCTCCAAAGGGTTTTATGCCTAATCTTCTACCCTTAGAACCCTAATATCACTTAAAACAGCATACATAATTAGTTTTTAGAGCACTTATACTTCGACTTCGCTCAGCACAAGTATTTCAGGATAAAATAAAACCGTAGCTAAGGCTATGATTTGATTTTCTACTTCATCTAGGCACACCAAAACTCAAATTATTTTTATACGATTTTAAATTATAATTGGTGTAAAATCAATTTCTGGATTACAACTTAATAGAGTTGCTTGCGGGGTAGTTGTATAGATGATAAGTAAGCTTTCGCGAAAGCGTATAAAGAAATTTACTCCATCATCTTTTGATTTTTTGTTGAATGTCCATTTTCAGTCATGAAGAATGCAAATATGAATAGTTCCCAAAATTTTTGTTTACCCCGCTCTAAAGGGAGCAAAAATGATACAATTACTAAATCTACTTAGAATACCTTACCCTTTAGGGCAGGGGGAAAAGGGTATTTGGCACAAATTATTTGAGGTTGATTACGGATATTAAATTCTTCAATTTC
>JBLHOX010000189.1:0-6370 GCA_047623725.1 Dokdonia sp.
ATTTTTTCATTTCTTGAATTAAGAGCAAGCTTGACAACGGTGCAACATAAGAGCATGTTGGTTTTTGTGTACGCGCTTTTTGTTTTTCAGGTTGGGTTACGGTGGCAAACAGGTACAGACTGGGAGACCTATCTACTGCATTTTGAAGAGATAAATAGCCTTTCTGATGTCTATTATACCATCACTGGATTTGAGCAAGGCTACAGCTTTTTTATTTTAATAGTAAAGTACTTTTGGAATAGCTATACAGCGTTTCTAGTGATACATGCTTTACTGTATTATGTATTAGTCTTTTCAGCGTTTAAAAAATTTAGTCCATACATCTTTATTTCATTGCTTGTTTTCTATGCTACCAGCATGGGTATCATGGGATCCAATAGGCAACTCATAGCCTTAGGGATTTGTTTATTTGCTTTGCGATATGTCGTCGCCAATAAAAATGCTCTAAATTTCTTTCTTTTAGTAGGGCTTGCCTTTATGTTTCATACGTCAGCAATTCTTTTTATTGTGTATTACTTTTTGAATAGAGATATAAAGCAATCCTTACTTTTTACCATTCTAATAGCATCTTTTATTATTGGAAAAACAAGCCTGCCGGCGGTAGCTTTTTCTTTTATAGGAGATAATATTGGAAGTATGGGCGCTTCCAAAGTATTGTATTACACAGAAAGATATCAAGAGGATTCTGCATTATACAGACTTGGGATATTGGGGTTACTAAAGAGGCTTCTTTTTGTAGGACTATTTGTGTATAATTATAAGGCTTTAACAGCCAGACTACCCTACTATAAATTAATATTTAACGGCTATATTGTAGGACTCGTTATCTATCTTTTATTCTCGAGTTCTATACTAGTGTTGGTCAATAGAGGGAGTTTATACTTCACTGTTATGGAAACGTTGCTCCTATCCTCTCAGTTTCTACTATTGAAAAATAAACATTATCAAGTGAATGCACTTATCCTTTTATTTATAGTAACTATCTTTTTATTTTTTCAATCTATAGGAGGGTATGACGATTTATTTTTACCCTATAAAGGGATTTTTATTAACGCTGATTTTCATAGATTCAGAGTCGATTAATGAATGTAATTTAAAGAGAAGATGTCAAAAAAAAATATCGTAATCTCAGCCATAAACTTTTTTGAAGGAGGCCCTTTGTCGGTATTAAAAGACTGTTTGTCATTTTTAAATACCAGTGCATACTTAGAGCATTATACGTTTATAGCATTAGTACATAAAAAGAGCCTGTTTGACGAAAGTGAGTATGCTCATATAGTGTTTATTGAATTCCCTAAATCAAGAACATCCTATGCCTATCGGTTATACTATGAATACGTACATTTTAAAAATATAGCGAAAGAGCATAACGTGTTTTTTTGGTTGTCTTTGCATGATATGACGCCAAGTATAGGTAATGTGAATCAGGCAGTGTATTGTCATAATCCGTCACCTTTTAATACGATAAATATACGTGACATCTATGTACAACCCACTCAGTTTTTTTTCAGGTTGTTTTATAAATATTTATATAAGATAAATATTAAAAGAAATAAATATGTCATCGTTCAACAACTATGGATTAAACATCGATTTGAAACCATGTTTCACCTCAATGGAAATCAAATCATAACGGCTCCACCTGAAATTCCAAAAATTTCAACTAAATATTTGGAGAAAAGCAATATGAAAATGGAAAGTAAAGAGGATTCTAAAAAGACGTTCTTTTTCCCTACATTCCCTAGGCCATTTAAAAACATTGAAGTAATCTGTGAAGCCATTAAATTGGTAGTAGAGAAAAACAAAAATAATGTCAACGTTATTATTACGATCGATGGTTCAGAAAACAAGTATGCAAAAACAATAGTTGAAAAATATAAACACATAGACGCTATTAAATTTATTGGTTTAATAAAAAGGGAAGAAGTCTATGCCTATTATTCGCAATGCGATGGTTTAATTTTTCCATCTAAATTAGAAACGTGGGGATTACCCATCAGCGAATTTAAACAGTTTAATAAGCCTATGTTTGTTTCAAACTTGCCGTATGCAAAAGAAACGGTGGGTAATTATGATCGTGTATGCTTTTTTAATCCTGATGATCCCATCCAATTATCTGAATTAATCATACAGGCTATGGAAGATACATGGGTATTTGATAAAACAGACGCCATTGATTATGAAGAACCTTTTGTAAGCGGTTGGAACGAGTTATTTGAGACACTTTTAAAATAAATGATGTCACAGAATACCCGGAAATTTTAATGATGGGTACGCTTTCGCGAAAGCGTATAAAGAAAGTGTAGAATACATATAAAAAATAAAGCATCATCGTAGTATAAAAAACGTTGAATGGCTTGTAAAATGATATCTAAACAAAGACACCTATGATAAAAAAGTATGGTATACTAGGAACCGCAAAATTGGTGCTGTCATTTGTTTATACCAAACTATGGTTTAGCAATGCAAGACTCATTAGGCTTCCTTTTGATATTAGAAATAGACGATACATCAAAATTGGTAACCATTTTACCACGGGTTTTGGATGTAGAATTGAAGCGTTCCCATTACATAAAGAGAATGGAACGTGTCTAACTATTGGTAAGCATGTAGAAATAAACGACTACGTTCACATTGCTTCGGTCAGCTCTGTGACTATTGGAGATCATGTGCTTATGGCGAGTAAAATTTATATTTCAGACTGTTTACACGGGAGCTATACAGGTGATGAACATGATAGCAATCCCAATACACCACCAAATGAAAGACCGTTGTCTGCAAAAGAAGTGATTATAAAAGATAATGTTTGGCTTGGAGAATCTGTCACCGTTTTACCAGGAGTGACCATTGGAAAAGGGACGATTGTAGGTTCAAATTCTGTAGTTTCAAAAAGCTTACCACCGTATGTGATAGCGGTTGGTATTCCAGCAAAACCAATTAAGATTTTTAATTTTGAGTCTCAACGGTGGGAAAAATATGTGTCATAGTAAACAAATGAATGACTTTGAAAAAGTGTATTAAAAACAAACAATGAAAGAACCTTTAATAACAGCATCTCTTGTAGTCTATCACAATGCTAAAGACGATATCAAAAAAGTAATCGACTCATTTTTAGGGTATGGTTCTACGTCCATACTTTTTGTTGTAGATAATTCTGCCGATAATTCACTTAAGGAGCTTTGTGATAATTCAAGAATTACATACATCTTTAATGATGCAAATATTGGATTTGGATCTGCTCATAATATTGCTTTTAGTAAAGCATATCAACTAGAAAGCGATTACCATATTTTATTAAATCCAGATGTGTTCTTTGATCCTTCAACGATTGGGAGCTTACTTCATAAGGCAGCGTCAGATAGTTCTATTGGCTTATTAATGCCAAAAATTGTATATCCCAATGGTGATACACAACACCTGTGCAAACTGATACCATCACCTAAGGATCTCATATTACGACGGTTTATTCCCTTTGACAAAATAAAAAAGAAACTTGAAAACAGATATGAATTACGTTTTTTCTCTTATAATGAAGAAGCCGAAATCCCAATATTATCGGGCTGTTTTATGATGATTAGAATGGCTGTATTGAAAACTGTAGGTGGCTTTGATGAGCGATATTTTATGTATCTAGAAGATGTTGATTTATGCCGTAGAATAAGTGATATTAGTAGATTAGTATATTATCCAAAAGTAGAGATCGTCCATAATTATGAAAAGGGATCCTATAAAAACAAAAAGCTACTGTTATATCACATCACATCTGCTATCAAGTATTTTAATAAATGGGGTTGGGTTTTTGACAGCAAACGATCAAAGATTAATAAAAGAGCATTATTAAAATTAAATTATAAAAAATAGTAGGAAGCGAGATATAACAATTGAAATATACTATGGATTTAAGGTGTTATCACACCAAATTTTCAAATGCTATTTTTTGAAAAATTTCCACCAAGATTTTTTTGTATCAGATCCATACCCGTATCCGTACCCATAACCATATCCATACATTCCACTAGGGTTACTATCATTCAGTACGATTGCCATATTTTGCAACTTCTTTGTTTCGTACATCTTTTTAGGGATCTTCAACATCCTTTTATCTAAGAAATTAGCTCTAACTACATAAATAAATAAGTCGGCTCTATCCTGACTTAATAACACGGTGTCGGTAACCAGGTTTACTGGAGCCGTGTCAACTATTACATAATCATAATGTGCATTAGCATACGCTAGTAATTCATCAAAACGTCCATTCATCAGTAATTCTGAAGGATTAGGAGGAATGATTCCTCCTTGTAAAAGATCAAAATTTAATGAAGGAAGGCTCTCAATAAGCGTTTCTGGTGTGTGTGTGTCATCAGCTAGATAATGTGTAAGTCCCTTTTTATTTGGAATATTAAGGTATTCAGAAAGTTTTGGACTTCTAATATCTCCACCAATCAGTAATACTTTCTTAGAGTTCAATGCCAGTATCTTTGCTATATTAATTGAGATAAATGATTTTCCTTCCCCTTTAAAAGTAGAAGAGACAAAGATTGTTTTTGAAGCTTTTTTATTTTTCAATAAAATAAAATGCAAATTCGTTCTAACGATACGTAAAGCCTCCATTAAGGGACTTCTATTGTTATCATTCTTAGCTATAATATTACCCTTCTCTTTAGATTTTGGAATATCTCCAAGTATGGGAGCATCAAATACAGATTCAATATCTTCAATAGCATGAACCTTATTATTGAATAAGAACAATAAATAAATAATAATAAATGGCACGATAATACCTAATAAAAGGGCTGTCAGATAAAAGTATTTTTTTTGAGGAAAAATAGGATAATCACTTCCGTAGGCAGTATCAATTACTTTAGCATTAGGAGCTTTAACCGCTAACGATATCGCATTTTCTTCTCTTTTTTGAAGTAAATACAAATAGAGTGTTTCGAAGATTTGCTGCTGGCGTTGGATATCTTTTAGTTCTCGTTCTTGCTTGGGTACTAATGTGATTTTAGAATTTAACTTGTACTCTTGCCCCTTTAAATCGTTTAGTGAAATGGAAAGAGATGATTTTAAATTATTTAAACTCTGAGAAATACTAGCTTTCAGATTAGTAATTTGACCATCTAGGTTTACAATAACTGGATTTAAACTATTTGAACTTCGAAGTAATCTATTACGCTCCAGTAAAATTTCATTATACTTTGCAGTACTCTGGTTTAATACAGCGCCTTGTAAGCCAAGGTCAGTTGGTATGAGACTATTCTCGTTTTGAGCAATGTACTCTATAATATAATCTACAAGTTTTAATTGTGTTCTTAAGTCGACAGTTTCTTTTTCCAATTCACTATTTGAACTTAAAATAAGATTGGATTCTGAATCAATATTAGTTAGATTATTACTTGTTTTAAAAGTCTCAACATCTTTATCGACAAGCGTTAATTCTTTTGAAATGGCATCTATTCGTTCATTAATAAAGGAATCTGTATTTTTTGCAATGAGGCTTTTATCTAAAATAGACTCAATATTATATTGCTCTACCAAGACCCTTAAAATATCATCCGATTTTTGTTTATTTTGATCCTTAAGAGTCAAGTTAATCAAACTCGACTTTCTATTAACAGGTTCAATCTTTATTTTAGACCTGTAATAGTTTGCAACAGTTTCAACACGGGTGATGTATACGGTAATTTTTTGGTCAACTTCAATAGGAACAAGTGCCGTAGGTATCACTGTAAAATCAGCAATATTGCTGACTACATTTTCACCAAATAAATAACTCCCAACTTTGGTGTCCTGAGCGTCAAATAAGTCAAACTTAGTTTTTGAAGTAGGTATAATAGATAATAATGTATCTTTTCTATACACTAAAGAATCTTTGTCAAAGAAATTCAGTTTAAAAGGAAGATTATTACCATATAATTCTGAATCACGAAAACTCCCTTTAGCAAAGTACGTTTTATTGATGCCTAGTTTTTTTACAACTTTCTCCTTAAGACTACGTGAATTTAAAACCCCTATCTCTGTATTAAACATAGACTTTCCACTAGATGCTAATCCTAAATCTTCAAAAGCCGAAAGTTCTGAGGAGACGCTTCCATTTTCTTTATCCTGAATTAATACCGTAGACACTACTTGAAACTGAGGAACGGTATAACGCAGTGCTAAAAATGCACATAGTACAGCTACAATTAAACCTAAAGCAAACCATTTCCAATGGAATAAATACCTTTCTAGAAATTCTCTTAAATTGAATTTATCTTCTTTTGATGTAGTTAAATCAATATTATTAGGGTCTTGCATACGATTTTTTTAACGAACCAAAATAGCTACTAGTGTAATTAGAATGGAGACAGCAGATATGATGACAGATGTATTG
>JBLHOX010000190.1:0-6337 GCA_047623725.1 Dokdonia sp.
AAGAAATTTGAAGAACTGGAATTCAGACGTATGAAAGACCAGTTTGTCAAAATCTTTTCTGAAGAAGCAACACCTACTCCTCAGGCGACTACCGCTACTCAAAAACAAGCTCCAAAACCTGCTGCAGGCGAAGGGCAATTTTCGCTATTTGGCGGAGATGGAGATGCGATGACAGAAACTATGGAGGCTGGTTCTACACGTAAAACGATTAAAGATACGCCACACGTGTATCAAAGTATTGATAGTCCGCTTTCGCGAAAGCTATTCCTGAATAATCTCCTACAGCAATCATCTGTATGTTTTGACACAGAAACAACGGGACTCGATCCACTCACAGCAGAACTTGTTGGGATTGCATTTTCTTGGGAAGTTGGTAAAGGATTTTATATCCCATTTCCAGAAGATCAAGAAGAAGCGCAAACACTAATACAAGAACTGCTTCCATTTTTTGAAGCAGAAAATATTGAAAAAATTGGTCAGAATTTAAAATACGACCTTAAAGTACTCGCAAAATATGACGTAAACGTAAAAGGGAAATTATTTGATACCATGCTCGCACATTATCTCATTAATCCTGATATGCGTCATAATATGGATGTACTGGCAGAAACTTATCTTAACTACACACCTGTTTCTATCACAGAGCTTATTGGGAAGAAAGGAAAGAATCAGCTCTCTATGAGAGATGTCCCGCTAGACCAGCAAACAGAATATGCTGTAGAAGATGCAGATATCACCTTGCAGCTTAAAAAGCATTTTGAAAAAGAATTAGACGAGGCTGGGACACGCAAATTATTTGATGAGATTGAGATTCCATTGTTACGTGTACTTGCCGCTATGGAACTTGAAGGTATTAATCTTAATGTAGGTTTCCTTAATGAACTAGCGACAGAACTAGAAACAGATATCACACGATTGACTTCTGAGATTTTTGAAGCAGCTGGAGAAGAGTTTAATATCGGTTCTCCAAAACAATTAGGAGAAGTCCTGTTTGATAAAATGAAGCTTGTCGACAAGCCTAAGAAAACAAAAACAGGACAATACTCTACCGCAGAAGATGTACTCTCTTATCTTGCCAAAGACCATGAGATCATTCAGAAGATATTAGATTATAGAGGTCTTGCTAAATTAAAATCTACCTACGTAGATGCGCTACCTTTACAAGTTGGGACTGACCACCGCGTGCATACAGATTATATGCAAACGGTTGCTGCTACGGGACGTTTGAGTTCAAACAATCCAAACCTACAGAATATTCCTATTCGTACAGAACGTGGTCGTGAAGTACGTAAAGCATTTATTCCTCGTGATGAAAATCACACCTTACTCGCTGCCGATTATTCTCAAATAGAATTACGTATTATAGCCGCCTTAAGTGAAGAAGAAACAATGATGCAAGCCTTCCAAAGTGGAGAAGATATTCATGCTTCTACCGCCGCCAAAGTCTTTCATGTACCCCTAGAAGAAGTAACTCGTGAACAGCGTAGCAACGCAAAGACCGTTAATTTTGGGATTATCTATGGCGTTTCTGCTTTTGGACTAAGTAATCAAACCGATCTTTCTCGTGCCGAAGCCAAAGAGCTTATAGACACCTATTACAAAACCTATCCTAAGTTGCGTAATTACATGAGTGAGCAAGTAGATTTTGCTCGTGATAATGGCTATGTAAAAACAGTCTTAGACAGACGTCGTTATTTAAAAAATATCAACTCAGGAAATGCTATTGTGCGTGGCGCTGCCGAGCGTAATGCGGTCAATGCTCCGATACAAGGAAGTGCTGCCGATATTATTAAAATCGCCATGATTAATATCTATGAGAAGCTAGAAAACAGCGATTACAAAACAAAGATGCTTCTTCAGGTTCATGATGAACTGGTTTTTGACGTTCCAAATGACGAAGTAGATGCTATGAAAACCCTCATCAAAACCGAAATGGAAAGTGCTTTCAAAATGGCAGTTCCTTTGGATGTAGAAGTAGGTCTTGGACATAACTGGCTCGAGGCGCATTAAAAAGTACTAACGACGAAATACGAATGACGAGGCTTGAAATTTAAAAAAAGAGTAAAGATCTAAATTTGGGTGGTTGTTTTTAAAAAATCAAATCTTTTCCTTTTTGATTTTTTAAAAACTTTCCGTTACTCATATAATAGGAAGCGCATTAAAAAGTACTAACGACGAAATACGAGACCTGAAATTTAAAAAAAGAGTAAAGATCTAAATTTGGGTGGTTGTTTTTAAAAAATCAAATCTTTTCCTTTTTGATTTTTTAAAAACTTTCCGTCACTCATATAGTAGGAAGCGCATTAAAAAGCACAAACAATGAGGTTTGTAGTATAGGTGACTAAATGGTTTTCGCTTTCGCGAAAGTTGTATCGAGATCACAAAAATATAAAAATAGCGACATAAATACACGATTAGTATATTTACAATTCATCTTAACAACTTAAAATTAACAAACCAACTATGGAAGGTCTTTTTACACTAGACAGTTTATTTACCCTATTAATGCTTATCCTATTACAAGTCGTACTAGGATTTGACAACTTATTATACATCTCATTAGAGTCCAAGAAAGCACCCGCAGACAAGCAACGTTATGTGCGTAAATTGGGTATTGGACTCGCAATTGTACTGCGTATTGTATTACTTTTTGTGTTGATGTCACTTATACAATACTTTCAAAAACCCTTTGCGAGTTTACATGATAATGGTGTTATTGAATTTGCTTTTAATATACACAGCATTATTGTACTTGCCGGAGGGGTATTCATAATCTACACCGCTATTAAAGAGATTTGGCATATGATGCTCATTAAAGAGCATGAAGAGACAGAAGCTAGTCGTAGCTCTGTAGGTAAAATTATTTTCTGGATTGTAGTGATGAATCTGGTTTTCTCTTTTGACTCTATTTTAAGTGCCATGGCATTAACCAGTGGCATGGAATTTAAAGCACAAATGGTTCTTATGTCTATTGCTATTATATCAGGAGGTATCCTTATGATCTTTATGGCAGACAAGGTATCTAACTTCCTTCAAAAAAATAGAATGTATGAAGTCCTTGGGCTTTTTATCCTTCTTATTGTAGGAATTATGTTGCTATCAGAAGGTGGTCATCTAGCACATTTAACGTTGTTTGGAAACCCTGTAACACCAATGAGTAAAACCACGTTCTACTTTGTAATTATTGTGTTAGTGTTGATAGACATTGTACAAGGTAGATACCAGAAAAACTTATTAAAAGCAAAAGAAGAAGGGGATAGTCATTAGGAGTTCGCTTTCGCGAAAGCGTATATATTAAAAAACAAACCCCTGAGAAATAGATATTTCTCAGGGGTTTTAATTAACGTTTGTTTTATCTATGTATACGTATTAGATACGCTCATAGGTAAATGTTACATCCTCTATTAACTGAGCAGTATCTACATTCCCTTCTGTTACTTCTGCAAAAAATCCTGAAGGAAGTGTAAAAGAAAGTTGGTCACCATTAAATGTAAGATCTTGTATATCTCCATCTATAGTAAGCGTAATAACACTTCCATTTTGAGACCAAGTAAACGTAGAAGAATCATTCTCTGGCACACATTCTACAATCTGAATGACTGTCTCTTCGCCGTTAACAACTTCAACTTCCGTATAAATATCAAGGAATGATGTTGTTAAAGCAGTACCTGTATTATTGCTATTAAAAGTTAAAGTCTCATTTTTGATAACATCCAGTCTCTTCTATTAAGTTTGTTGAAGAATCTCCATCAAGATCGAGATCAAAACTTGTTTCTGTTTCAAAAGCAACAAGTCTAAATGTTCCTTCTACAGAGTCGTTTGATGATGAATCATCATCACTAGAACAAGAAACGGTAACAGCTAAAAGGGTAATCGTTAAAAATTTAAAAAAATTTTTCATAGTATATAATTTGATTAATGAATTAAGTCGGCAAAAAAATGTCATTTATCTGACATAAAGCATAGGTTTAACAAAAGTTTCAGATAGCAATACAAGGGTCACAGATAAACAGTATCTTCAAAATTCTTGTGAGTTTTCAAATTATTTATGAAACCATATTACATATTCATATTTTGCTTTGTAAGTATTACAATCACATCTGTGATTATAGTTCCAAGCCTTATAGATGACGCCTTACTTCCTCGATTTATTACAATTACTACTTTTCTAACACTATTTACATGTGTTTTCTTTAGCACTATTTCTAAGCAACTATGGAAACAAATAGGACTTATTGATATGCTGTTTTTATTATTTTTTGGTATACATATCATTTCTATATGTTGGGCACAAAATACTGCCGAAGCTATTTTTAGTACTACGAAAATAGGCGTGTTTGTATTGCTGTATTTATTTTTCAAATGGCTTCTTTTTCAGTATAAAGAAAAGGCGATTACGTCAATTATCTGGAGTATTTTCTGTCTTGCATTATTGCTTGGAATCATAGCTAGCTATCAATTATACCAAGTACACTTAGAAGTAGGATGGGATCGATTTACTGTAAAGCCAGTAACTGGTCGCTCTGGAAATAAAAACTTATTAAGCGGTCTATTATTTACATGCATACCACTACTCCTCTTAGGAGTTTTTCGCTTAAAGCGAAAAATAAATTGGATATACATCCTTTTAGCATTTCTCCTTACATATCTAGTATATCAAATAAGAACACGTTCTGTTTATCTAGCTATAGCTGTATGTATCACAATGGTTCTTTTATATTATGCCTATTGGTATTATAAATATAGATGGCTTAAAGTAATGTTTCCTATACTTTCTATTTTGTTAGCTACTACATGCGTCATTTTCTTTTTAGGATACTCACAAGATATTTCAGAGGTATTAAGCCTACGTGAAGGAAGCAAAACGGGAACGATCGCTGAGCGTTTTACAATATGGAATAAATCTATAGTATTATTTAAAGAAAACGTTGTTATAGGTGTAGGAGCTGGCAATTGGAAAATTGCTTTCCCATCTATAGGATTAGAAGACTTAACAAGAGCTGAACAAACAACTACATTTTTTGCAAGAGCACATAATGACTGGATACAAATACTATGTGAGACAGGAATTATAGGCGGCCTTATCTGGATGAGTATTTGGGTTACTACGATATGGAGAAGTAGTATTACATTAGGAACTGCTATATTAAAGAAACAAGCCATTCCTTTGATTATTGTACTATCAGGATTGCTAGGTTATGGTTTATTTACACTTGTAAGCTATCCGTTAGAGCGTATTGAATTTATCATTTTCTTATCGCTTTATTTCGCACTTTTAAGTTACTATACACACGCACCAAATAAGACAGTACCATTCTCAAAACTGACTAGTAAAATAAGCACATTTCTTATCATCCTTTTTTTAGGCATCTCTTCCATATATGGGGTACTTAGAATGAAACAGGAATCACTCGTACTTGAAATACCCAAAACGCAATCTAACACCATTTTTACATCAGAAAATTACCGACCTACGATCTACTCCATAACCCCCACAGGAACTCCTATAAAATATTATGAAGGAAGCTATCACCTACAAAAGAGCAATTATAAAAAGGCTATTAAAGCATTTCAAGAAGCATTAACAGTTGCGCCTAATGATCTTCCAACACATCTTAATATAGGCGTCTCTTATTATAGAAGTAGCTATATAGATAAAGCATTGTATCACTACAAGAAAGCTTTAAAGATTTCTCCAAAACATCAAGATGTATTATTTAATACAGCAGCGGTATATTATAAACGAAGAGACAAGAAAAAAACGCTAGAATTCCTTCGTAAAGTGCAAGATGATTATCCTAGGAAAAAAGAATTTTTAGAAGCGGTTTTAAAATTGTAAAAACTTCACAAAAACAAAAGGTCGAGATATGGCATCTCGACCTTTTGTTTTCATACAGAATAGCTCTTTATAGCACAAATCTATAGGTCCACTTTACTAAGAACGTATTTCTAATTTGTTGACCTAAAATTTGTTGATCTGCTGCATCAAAAAGACTTGCATCCGAAGAACTATTTCCTTCGATTCCTTGTGACCAAACTAAGAATAACTCAGATCCTGGAATGTATTCCCAACGCATGACTAAGTTGGACCGAAACTGCACAAAATTAAAGTTGGGATTCCCAAAAGAATAATCAGTGGTTCCATCTTCATCTTCATCTATGGCATAAGAGTCATCTTCAAAACTAATTTGATTATTATTAAATAAAGTGACACGATCTCCTAGTCGCTCTGCCTCACTATTTGCTGCATAATTAAAATTACTGTACGTCCCTTTTGCGATAAAAGGCTGTGCATAATACTGTATTGTAAGGTTAGGATTGATATTATAGTTCACAC
>JBLHOX010000191.1:0-6329 GCA_047623725.1 Dokdonia sp.
CGTATTCTTTACAGATAATCCAGATACCGATGGACTAAACAATTGGACAAACAATGGGTGGGTAACAACATCTGATGCTTTTTCTGGATCAACAGCGCTTACAAATGCTTCCGGTAGCTACGGAAATAATGACCTTGAAACACTCACCTTAGCAAATGCTATTGATATCTCTACAGCAGAACAAGCCGTGATACAGTATTTTGCAAAATGGGATATCGAACGTGATTTTGATTTCACACAAGTAGAAGGTTCTATAGATGATGGTGCTACTTGGATCCCTTTGACGGGTACATACACAAAGCCAGGAAGTACGCCTGACACCAATCCATACAGTGAGAAGTCAAGTGCTGATGAAGCACATCAACCCGATGGAGAGCCTTTGTATGATGGAGATATGCAAGATAAATGGTCTCTAGAAGAGATTGTTATAGATGCGGCAAATAATAGCACATTTCAAGGAGCGTCTAGCTTACTTGTACGATTTGTATTTGACTCAGATTCTTCAAATATTACAAGCGGATATACGACCTCTTTTGCTGGATTTACATTTGATGATTTTAGTATCATCTCGACAATTCTAGTACCACCTGCTCCGCAAACAATTACATTTCCTGCGATTGCAGATCAACTTACAACAGCGATACCTGTTACGTTAAATGCAACAGCAAGTTCTGGACTCGCGGTAAGTTATACGGTAACTTCTGGGCCAGCAACGGTTTCTGGATCATTACTAACGCTTGATGGTACTTCTGGTACCGTCACTGTAGAAGCGACGCAAGAGGGAGCTACCTTTTTTGAGTCTGCAACACCCGTATCAGTCACCTTTATGGTTAATGAACCTGCCTGTGCATTGGAAACACCACAAAATATTTCGGCGAGTGCTTTCACAGAGGTAGGCGCTACGATACAATGGGATGCGACCAATGGGGATGGGTATGAAGTACGCTTTCGCGAAAGCGGAGACAGCAATTTTTACTCACCATTTAATACCGCAAATACACAATTAACATTCCTAGCCCTTGAATCTGAGATGAGTTATGATGTCAAGGTGAATAGTACGTGTAGCGATGGATCTGTATCTCCAGATAGCACCATCATATCCTTTACAACACTAGCACCTCCTATTACGTATTGTTCTGTTTCTACAGGTAATGGTAGTGTTGGATTTATAAGTAGGTTTGAGCTCAATACGATAAACAATAGTTCTGGAGGTCAGAGTTATAGTGATTTTACAGCGATTTCTACAGATCTTGAGACCTATAGAACGTATACTTTTACTATTGAACCTACTTGGACAGGAAATAACTTTCTTTTAGGATATGCGATATGGATAGATTATAATCAGGATGGTTATTTTGATACGACTACAGAGCAAGTTTTTACACAAACACCTACAAATGCAACGTCTATTACAGGAAGTTTTGCTGTACCATATGATGCCCTTTTTGGACCTACTCGATTACGAGTAGCAACGCGCTATAATGATATACCTGTGAGTTGTGGTGGTTATGGTTATGGAGAAATAGAAGATTACACCGTTGTTATTGTAGAAGGGTTTCCAGACACAGAAGCGCCTACAGTTCCCACCAATCTTACAGCTTCTGATATAACAGAAACGACGGCTATCTTATCTTGGGATGCTTCTACAGATGCTATAGGAGTTACAGAGTATACGGTATATCAAGACGGTATATCTATTGCGACTGTGGTAGGAACATCTCATAACGTTGTTGGGTTAGCTCCTGAGACCATCTATGATTTTGCTGTAACGGCAAGTGACCTAGCAGGTAATGAATCAAATCAAAGTAATACGGTACAGATCCAAACACAAGTACAGGCGGGTGCATGTGTAAACGGTATCGAATCATTTCCGTATACCTTAGGTTTTGAAGACGGGATTGATACTTGGACTCAAAATACAGATGATGATATCGATTGGACAATAAGAGCAAGTAGTACACCTTCTGGCGGAACGGGGCCTCATACTTCTGTTGAAGGTTCATACTTTATCTATACAGAAGCATCTGGTAATGGTATAGGATATCCTAATAAACAAGCGATTCTTACCTCTCCTTGTATTGATTTAACAGGAAGTCTTGAAGCGTATATAAGTTTTCAACACCATATGTATGGTACTAGTAATAATGTAGGGTCTCTTGATCTGGAAGTCAGTATTGATAATGGAATTACTTGGACATCTATTTGGGGGGAAGAAGGAGATCTAGGAGGTCAATGGAATGCAGAAATTATTAGCCTAGATGCCTATGCTGGATTGCCTATCTCTTTGAGATTTAATAGAGTTACTGGAAGTGATTATCGAGGTGATGTGGCTTTGGATGATATCTCTATCGGGCAAGGAGCAATACCAACAGCACCCGTTTGTGATACTACAGAAGATGAGTATCCCTATAGAGTAAGTTTTGAAATCACTTTTAATGATTGGACTCAGAGTGATGCAGATGACCTTGATTGGACACGATATTCTAGGAATACTCCCTCTGGAAATACAGGACCTAGTGATGCTAGTAATGGTTCTGATTACTTATATGTAGAAGCGTCTGGTTCTCTAAACAAACAAGCGATATTGAATTCTCCATGTTTTGACTTAACAAGTTTGAGTACTCCTAGTTTTAATTTTGATTATCATATGTATGGTAATAATAACTTTGGAAGTATTGCACTAGAAATAAGTGCTGACGATAGTGATACTTGGGTAGAGCTATGGTCTCTTACAGGAAATCAAGGAAATCAATGGATTACGCAAACGATAGATTTGACGGCCTATGCTGGAGGTACTGTGAAATTACGTTTTAATAGAATTGTGGGAGGTACTTGGCAAGCAGATCTTGCCTTAGATATCTTTGAACTTAATGAGGGCTCTTCATTTGCCAATACAAGTGTCGCTGCTAGTAGATCACAATTTGCTACGATAGATATAAATAACCCTATCAATATCTCGTTATATCCTAATCCTGTAGAAAGCGGTACTGCCATACAGATTCAATCTACGGTAGCTATACGTTTTGAAGTATTTACGGTAGAAGGAAAACGAGTATACACAGGTTCAAATACCGAACGTTTTATAGAAACACAACAACTCAAATCGGGTGTGTATTTTGTTCAATTTAAAGATGAAGAGAATGCTATTACTACCAAACGTTTTATTGTGAAATAACGATGAATAGAGCAGATTAACATACGATAGTATTATTTGTTTTACACGCTTTCAAGGAACATAGTGACGCAGAAGTTTATGCTGAGCTTGCCGAAGTGCGAAAGCCTATATAACCAGAAACCAGTATTCCTGAAAAGGGGTACTGGTTTTTTTTGTTTTTATACTATTTAAGACACATGAAATTCTTCAGTTATACGCTTTCAAGGAACATCGTGACGCAGAAGTTTATGCTGAGCGTGCCGAAGTACGAAAGCGTAGGTAGCCACATCATCTTCAGAGGGTGTTTTACCACAAATCTTATATTGGAAAAGGCGACAATTTTATGTTGTGTGTAGCCAAAATATGCACATCATCATACGTCTTTCGAACTACTTTGTGGGATCCTAAATAAGAGATTATCATCTCTTGTTTGACTATGCCTTATGATATGGAAGTACATTTTATAATTATTTGAAAATAAGGTATTTATACGGTTAAATAAAAACCTAATATAGGGTAATTTTATGATCCGATAATTTTAAAAAAGGAGAAACCTTAAAAAACATACACAGGAAGTTATTGTAAAAGTGAAGGCCACGGCCATGAAGTTTTCCTGCGCTAAATTTTCTAAAAATACAATCTAAACAAGTACGTTTTTTAATAATAATACTCAAGAGTAGCTACCAACTATGCTGTAGTGAAAGATAACTATCATTCTTTTATTTCTTCTTCTTAACAACTACTCATTGAGCGTATTTCAAAAAATCATATACCTCTCAAACTATCTTAATTTAAAAAGGAATTCCTCATGAAAAAAAATGAAAATAAAAAAAATGTAGATGACGACAGCACTGGTGGCGACAGTACGATGTTTATAAGAAAAGTTGACACTATCCTGAAAGAAAAAAAAAGAAACCAACATTTGGCGTACAACAACTTGCAGATCAATTACAAATAAGTAAATCTCAACTTAATCGAAAATTGTATCATCAAACGGGATATTCTCCTAGTAAGCTTATTTTACATTATAGAATGGAATTGGCTAAACAATCATTGGGTTCAAGCCAGTATTCTATAACAGAGATTGCTCATCAATGCGGATTCAGTAGACCAGGAATTTTTAGTCGTAAATTCAAGCAAGAGTTTGGTAGTCCTCCTTCTGAATACCGTAAAAAAATATTAAACGAGCAACCAGAATCATATCATTGGAAAATACCTTTGAATGAACGTTCTCTTAGTAAACTTCTTCACATAAGAAATAAAAATAAATGGTTGGAAAAAATGTTTGTTATTGTCATTGACAATCTCGACAACGAATTATTTTCTTTAGAACTATTGTCTCGTGAGCTATTTATGAGTTCCTCCAATCTTAATCGTAAAGTAAAGTATTTGTTTGGTCTTTCTACGATGAAATTGGTACGTGATATACGACTACAACAAGCTTCAGAATTACTCTCTTTACAAAATAAGTCTGTTACTGAGGTCGCTTCTCTTACGGGTTTTTTTGACGTAGCTCATCTTTCACGCTATTTCAAACAAACTTTTGGTTGCTCCCCTAGTGAGTATAGAAATACAAGTGTTTGCTTTTCTTGTATAGATAGATTACTAAAAGAGTAAATGAGTCAAATTGCTAATTATATGCACGTTATGTACAATACGAATCAGTGATCTATATGTAATTTTGGATTGTTAGAATTTATTAATTGTACAATTAGAATCTAAAAAATGCATATACTGATGTTGCAGATCAGAAAAATGAGAATGCCAAGCGTAATTTAAAACACAATTCTGTTTAACAGTGTACACGGGATTTTTATCTCAAACAAAAAAAGAAAAGCACAGTTTTATTGCTAAGGATTGTTTGATAGATTATTTAAAGTAAACCAAAAATGCATTACATTTTTAGTGGAGCAGACCCCACTTAAAAAACGTACTGTTTCGTACAGTAAAAAGCGAAGGCGTAACCTGAAAAGTCTTATGAGAAGGAAATTATAAATTATAAAAATATGGCAGTTCAAAATTTAAACCTGGGAGCAATTAAAGATGTAGCGGTTAACGAAATTCACACTGTTTGTCATGTGTATTGCACTGGACAAGGTGGTGGTGGTGGAAATGTAGGTTGGCTCCCAACAGGAGGAGCCTTAGTTCAACATCCATTAGCTGTTGGTGGAACCGTAACATTCAACATTAACAATCAAAGTGGAATGATTGCAAACGGGTGTGCATCGGTGGTTCAATTATTATGGTCAAATGATAATGCCGTAGCTGCAACTAATTCAAAAAGTGATATGGCAGAAACAGTATTAAAGAGTTAGTCTGGTTTTGGACAAAGAAAATCAAATTGTCAATATATCAATCAACATAACACCAAGCGTACTTGTAATACAATATTTCAAAAGTAATACATACGGATTCATGGTTTTAGAGAAATGAATTGACGAGTGCTACATATTGAAAAAGCTGCAAAGAATATGTTTGAAAACCAACTGTTTCACACAGTAAAATTGAAGGCGTAACCTGAAAAGCCTTATGAGTAGGGAACATAAACCATGTCATACAATACTAATTCTTTTTTTTAAAATCTTCAATACTCAAAAGCCAAATGTGTTTAACATTAAAAAAATAGGAGTGTATTGGATATTCATAAGTAGAAGATAAGGAGAACTAAAGATTGTTTAGAGCAGGTAAAAAAGTAAATTAATAACAAAAATAAATTAAAGATCATGAGCGATATTAAATTAAATTTCATCAACCAATCAGCAGATACTAATAATAGTAGTATTGTAATTTTTCAACAAAACGTAGCCGAAGATTTTGGAGAAATAGCCATTGCTTGGCGAGTCATAGAAAACTGTGGAAGATTAGACAACCATCCATTTACGTACCCATTAAATTTTATGGTGTGTGGTAGTGATTCTTATGGAAATTATACACCGCAATTAGCTGCTACAAATGGACAAGCTTTTGATATGATTCAAGATACATCTGGAGACGTTCTTCAACTTTCTTCAGTTCCAGCGACGAGTCCTAATGAAGTTGAACTCAGAAACAATTTAGAAACAGGAGCCATTGATGCCAATTGCTATAGAGATGGAAAACTACTAGCTTCTAAAACGGGTTTAGCGCCTGGACAAAAAGCGGTTTTTGAATTCCAACCAACCATTTATATAGGGGT
>JBLHOX010000192.1:0-6320 GCA_047623725.1 Dokdonia sp.
AAACGATGATCAGAAGATACGCCAGAAGCGCCAGTTTCTATCAATAAATAAATTTGTTGTGGTTCTTCATTTGGGTAGGAATCTGCAGCATGAGTGATTAAATCTTTTAGTTTAATCACCGTTGTAGAAACTTCTTCTTGTGCTCTTAATTGTAAAGTCATAAGTACTAATACGATGTAGATTATGCTTGTTTTCATCTGTCCTCATTTTTAAATTCAATTCAAACTTACTTTAGAATAACAGGCTGTAAAACAAATAATGAGGGAACATACCTATTGGATGAGTGAAGTCTACTTTTTGGAAAAAATGAGTGCTACCAATTATAATTTAAAATCATATGAAAATAATTTGAATTTTGGTGTACCTAGATGAAGTAGAAAACAAAAGCATAGCCATAGCTACGGTTTTGTTTTATCCTGAAATATAGATGCTCTAGAGACTAATTATTTATGCTATTTTAAGTTTTAAGTGGTATAATTATGTTTTAAGCATTTTAGAAACGGTTTGCCCTCTTTGGAGTTTTCCGTTTACGGTACGTTCAAACCTTGGGATCGAAAAGATGATTTTAGGGATTTCATATTTCTCAAAATTGGTGAGGTCATATTCCGCTTTCGCGAAAGCGAACTCCCCCTCCTGCTCTACAAATAATGCCAACTTCTCTCCTAACGAATCATCCGGCACTCCAGCTACAAAAAATGGCACATGAACCATCGAAGATAATTTATGCTCTATCTGTTCTGGATATAATTTTATACCGCCACTATTAATCACATTGTCTACGCGACCTAGCCAAATAAACTTCTTATAGGTTTCTAATGCCACCAAGTCATTTGTAATGACAGGATCACTACTTACCAAAGGTGCTTTTATAACAAGGCAACCACGATCATCTGTATGGACGCTCACCTTAGACAAGGCTTTAAAAGGAATATTTCCTTCTTTTTTCTTTTTAGGATTGACACGCCTAGCAGCAATATGCGTGACCGTCTCTGTCATTCCATACGTTTCATAGACCTTGGTAGAGATGCCATGCAATCTCCTTTTTAGTGCCTCAGAAATAGTACCTCCTCCTACAATGAGTTTTGAAAGTAAGTGTAATCTAGATAATGAATTGTCTAATTGAAAAGGTGTCATCGCACAAAAATCATAACGACGACATACCGTATCCAAAGGATTAGATGTAGGCTCTGCCATGTTTATATGCCATCCTAAAACTAGCGCACGTACGAGCATCATTTTACCTGCTATAAAATCGGCTGGTAAGCACAGTAATGCGGTTGTCTTTTCTGGAAGTTTAAAGTGCTTAGATGTTGCCTTAGCACTATTAACCATGTGCATTTTTTTGATTTTTATGGCTTTAGGAGCTCCTGTAGATCCTGAGGTTTTAACCGCGACATACGGCTTATCATCAAGCCAGTCTATTAAAAAATTACCAACAGACTCTTCATAAGGCTCTCCGTCTTTTATAAACTCATAGGCCAATGCTCGTAAAGAAGCTATAGCATACGGTATCCCATTAAGTTTAAATTTGGGATGTACACGTACATATCGATCTTGACTTCTTTCCATAATGCACCAAAATACGAGCTTATCACAAAACTAATGTTACCTTACTATGAGGTTCTCACTAATTTTATAACTCCTTTAATCCTTTTGACTCATCGGGAGCTATAGGTCCCGTTAATTTATCTTTCCAGTTTGTCCATTTGTATTTTTTGGCAAAAACAAATGTTAAGAGAGGTAAGATAATAAATATAGGTACAATCTGTCCGATAGCAGATGGTTCTGAAACATCAAGAAATATAGAATTGGTTTGTAATGCTGTCCAATCTGATGTTACTAATAATGCAATAATCATATTGTTTGCTGCGTGAAAACCAAGCGCTAACTCCATGCCATCATCCATTAATGTAATGATACCTAGAAAGAAACCTAGACCTATATATATAGATAATACACTATAGCCTAATTTTTCAATTTCTGGATTAAAGGCATGCATTAATCCAAAAATTAATCCTGTAATAACCAAAGGCACCCATCTGTTTCTGGCGACCATTCCTATTCCTTGCATTAAATAGCCTCTAAATAAAAACTCTTCAAAACTAGTTTGTAGAGGTAACATGATTAATGTAATGGCAAGTAACCCTAAAAAGGGCATTAGATTAAAATTCCACTTTAGGTCTTCTGGCGAGGCATAATAGGCTATTATCGTAGTTATAATAGAAAAAGCTGCCCAAATACCAAAAGCAAAAAAGATTCGTTTCCAATCTAATTTAGGTCTCGCAGTAAGCATGGTTACAAACTTTTGCTTGTGGAGATACTTTACAACAGGAATGAGTACAATTAAACCTCCTATAAATGTAAATAACATCAATACTAAGTATAAATTACTTTCACCTTCATAAAGATTTAGAAACATCTCTTGTGAAGATTCTAGGAACTCTCTCAAACTAGATGACCTCGCGTAGGCACTTCCAAATATCGGAATAACCCCAATAATTTGCCATCCTATAACAAATACAATTATAAATCCTAAAAAATATCTCCACCATTCATGTAATCCTTTATAAGCTTGTTCTATAAACATAATATATCTGTATTAAAATCCCAATCTAGTTGATTGTTATAATGTAATGCGCCTTCTTTTACTTCTAGAGGCGATTGAATATTATTTGTAAAAAGGCTTCCTGTACCTAATCCTTGCGCTCCTTTTGCTTGTAACTTGTATGTCCATTGTGCAATGGCATTAAGTCCTACATTGCTCTCTAGGGCTGATGTAACCCACCATCCTATATCTAGCGCTTCTGCTTGATCTATCCATTCTTCACTACCTTGGAACCCGCCCACAAAACTTGGTTTCAATATAATGTATTGTGGCCGTATAGTTTGTAGTAAATTTCGTTTTTTTGTTACATCTGTAATGCCAATTAATTCTTCATCTAGCGCAATAGGTGTAGATGTTTCGGCGCAAAGTTCTTTCATCTGTTCCCAATTTCCCACAGCAATAGGTTGTTCTATAGAATGTATATCTAGTATCGCCAATTGTTTTAAAACTTCTTTTGCTTTCGCGAAAGCAAACCCACCATTAGCATCTACTCGTAATGTCATTTTTGAAGCATCATAATGTTTACGGATAAATCGAAGTAACGCCATTTCTTTTTCAAAATCAATAGCACCTATCTTCATCTTGATGCAATCAAAACCTGCTTCTAGTTTTTCTTCTATCTGCTCTTTCATAAACACCTCATCTCCCATCCATACCAATCCATTGATGGCAATCGCATCTTTATGATCTGTAAACTTGGAAGGAAACAATACAAAAGGATCTGAAGCTTCTAGAGAAAGAAAAGCCATCTCCACACCAAACTGAATACTCGGAAATTCTTTTAATGCTTCCCAAAGAATCTCTGGCCCTTTCATAATATGAGCACACGTCCAGCGTAAACGTTCTTCATAATCTGGACGATCATCATAACTCAGTCCTCTTAAAATACCGCACTCTCCTATTCCTTTTTTACCACCATCTTCTATAACAATATACCACGTCTCTTTCGTCTTCAAAATTCCTCTAGACGTACCGCTAGCTCTTTTAAAATTCAGAATATGTTTATGATATGTAGCTTTCAAAAAAAGAATTTAAATAGTGAAGTATGCTATTACAAAGAATAATACTGAGAGTAGAAAAGTAGATAATGCAACTACTTTTAATTGCGGATCTAATGCCGTATGATCTTTTGTTTTTTGCACTTTTATAAAATGACCTAATAAAGGTAAAAAAGCAAGACAACTCACAAACAAGATGGGCTGTGCATTAGAAAGTAATAAATAGCCTAACCAACTTAAAATACTAAACCCAAACAAGATATTATGATACCGCAAAGCACCATCTTTCCCTAGCATTACCGCTAGTGTGTTTTTCCCTACTTTTTGATCCTGTACACGGTCTCGCATATTATTGAGATGTAAAACCGTTGTTGATAATAAACCAATCGTTATGGCTCCTAAAAAGTGATATAAAGGTAATTCCTGAGAGTATAAAAAATAGGAGCCCATCACAGCAACGAGTCCAAAAAATATAAACACAAAGACATCTCCTAACCCCTTATACCCATAGGCACTTTTACCTACCGTATATTTAATAGCCGAGACAATAGCACTGATTCCTAAGAATACATACACAAGAGAAAGCACTAATTGATTTGCTCCAAAAGCAATATAAATCAAATAGATTACTACAAAAATGGTCAATATTGAAGTAATAACAATCCCTTTTTTGAGATCTGCAGCGGTAAGTAATCCGCTTTGCATAGCACGCGCAGGACCGACCCTATCTTCATTATCTGTTCCTTTTACACCGTCTCCATAATCATTTGCATAATTAGATAATATCTGAAATCCTAAGGTTGCTAACAGCGCACAGACACATATACTCCAATCAAAAAAACCAGTACGTACAGCCATTCCGCCACCTACTAATATCCCAGATATTGATAATGGTAATGTGCGTAATCTAGCTGCTTGAATCCAAGCTTTTAAAGATGACATAAGTGAATTTTATAATATCAAAAATACTTATTTTCTTTCGCTTTGCGCGAAAAGGAACTGCTTTTTAAATGCATTTTAGTAGCTTAGCTTTTCAAATTAATCTTCATGAAGAATTACACTATATACTCCTTATTTGTTTTATTGTTTTTAGTATCAGCTTGTAAAGAAGAAAAAACAGATAAAAGTGCACCAGATATTGCTGTAGAAGAAGCAGAAATAGCGACACCATTTCTATGGGAAGCATCAAATATGTATTTTTTACTAACAGATCGTTTTCATAATGGTGACCTATCTAACGATATCAATTTTGACAGATCCAAGAAAACAGCTGTACTAAGAGGATTTGAAGGTGGAGATTTAAAAGGAATTAAAGATAAAATCGAAGAAGGATATTTTACAGAACTTGGCATCAATGCCTTATGGTTTACGCCTGTTGTAGAGCAAGTACACGGCGCGGTAGATGAAGGTACGGGAGTTACGTATGGTTATCACGGGTACTGGGCAAAAGACTGGACACAGCTAGATCCTAATTTTGGAACCATGGAAGACTTAAAAGCAGTCGTAAACGTAGCACACGCAAAGGGGATTCGTATTGTGATGGATGTTGTACTCAATCATACAGGACCCGTAACAGATCAAGATCCATTCTGGGGTACAGACTGGGCACGAGAAGATCCTAATTGTAAATTTTCAACATACGAGAACACAACAGCGTGTAGTCTAGTAGAAAACTTACCCGATATTCTTACAGAAAGCACCACAGAAGTTGAACTTCCTGAACTCCTTGTTACTAAGTGGAAATCAGAAGGACGCTATGAGCAAGAAACAAAAGAACTCGATGCTTTTTTTACTGAAAATAAGTACAAGAAAACACCACGTAACTATATCATAAAATGGCTCACAGATTACGTGCGTGAACTAGGAATAGATGCGTATCGTGTAGATACAGCAAAACACGTAGATGAAGCTTCTTGGGTTGTTTTACGTAAAGAAGCAGACAAAGCATTTGCTACCTATAAAACAGCGCATCCAGATAACGTATTAGATGATAACAAATTCTTCATGTTTGGAGAAGTCTATAATTATTCTGTGGATGGTGGGCGTGCATTTGATTTTGGAGATGGCACTAAGGTAGATTACTTTGCTAATGGTTTTGATAACCTTATCAATTTTCAATTCAAGTATGATGCACAAGGTGATTATGAAACACTATTTGCAAAATATGATAGTATAAGCAACACGTCTCACAAAGGCGTAAGCGTCACCAATTACGCTACTTCTCACGATGATGGACAACCTTTTGATGTTAACAGAGAAAACGCAAAAGAGACAGGTACAAAGCTGTTGCTTACCCCTGGAATATCACAAGTCTATTATGGTGATGAAAGTGCCAGAAACCTTGTTATAGAAGGAACACAAGGAGACGCTACACTTCGTAGTTTTATGAATTGGGAAGATCAAAAAAACTCTACAGAGACAAAAGCAGTACTAAAGCATTGGAGTAAATTAGGGCAGTTTAGAGCAAATCATCCCGCTATAGGAGCTGGAAAACACACGGTTATCAGTAACAGACCCTATTACATTTTCAGTCGCCATCTTACTAAAGGGAAGTACACAGATCACGTAGTCGTTGGTTTGAATCTCCCATTTGGAAAAAAAGAGTTTTTTGTTGATGACGCTTTCGCGAAAGCGGACTTCCTCGTTGACACCTATTCAAAACAAAAAGTAAGAGTGATCGACGGAAAAGTCAGCTTTAGCTCCCCATTTGATATTGC
>JBLHOX010000193.1:0-6318 GCA_047623725.1 Dokdonia sp.
TTAAAATCATCTAGTGGGTGTCCAGAAATATAAACCCCTACCACTTCTTTTTCTCTTCGCAGTTTTTCCATGGTGCCCCACTCTTCACATGGTGGGACTATAGGTTCTGGAATCTGCACTTCACTAGCTTCGCCAAAAAGACTTACTTGCGCACTATTTTCGTTTTCTTGAAAACGAGCACCATATTTTACTGCTTTTTCTAAGAAGGTAATTCCATCTCCTTCATCATGAAAAAACTGTGCACGATGCGAGTCACCTAGTTCATCAAAACCACCCGCGAGTGCTAAACTCTCAAAGGCTTTTTTATTTGCAGCACGTAAATCAACACGGCGTGCAAAATCAAACACCGATTTATATTTACTCTCTTGCCTGTTTTCTACAATCGTAGCCACGGCTCCTGTTCCTACCCCTTTTACAGCACCCATTCCAAAACGAATCGCTCCATTGTCATTTACCGTAAACTTTCTAAAGGATTCATTTACATCTGGACCCAATACTTCCATCCCCATACGTTTACACTCTTCCATAAAGAACGTAACTTGCTTGATATCGTTCATGTTGTTAGAAAGTACCGCTGCCAGATATTCAGCTGGGTAATGCGCTTTTAAATACGCTGTTTGATACGCAATCCAAGCATAGCAAGTAGAGTGTGATTTATTAAAGGCATAGGCCGCAAATGCTTCCCAATCCTTCCATATTTTTTCTAGCTTTTCAGGATCATGTCCTTTTGCAGAAGCCTGTTCTATAAACTTAGGCTTCATTTTATCCAGTACCGCAATCTGCTTTTTACCCATCGCTTTACGCAAAACATCGGCTTCACCTTTGGTAAAGTCGGCTAGCTTTTGCGAGAGGAGCATCACTTGCTCTTGATATACTGTAATTCCGTAGGTTTCTTTAAGGTATTCTTCCATTGCAGGAAGATCATACTCAATCTCTTCTTCGCCGTGTTTACGACGCACAAACGACGGAATATATTCCATCGGTCCTGGACGATACAAAGCATTCATAGCAATCAAATCTTCAAAAACCGTAGGTTTTAAAGATTGCATGTGTTTTTGCATTCCGGGAGATTCATATTGGAAGATCCCTACCGTATCTCCTCGCTGGAATAGCTCGTATGTTTTCTCATCATCCAACGGGAAATTCTCTGGATCGAGGTCTACATCATGGCGATACTTTACGAGCTTTACGGTATCCTTAATCAGCGTTAATGTTTTAAGACCCAAGAAATCCATCTTAAGCAGTCCCGCTTCTTCTACTACCGAGTTATCAAATTGCGTCACATATAGATCGGAATCTTTTGCTGTCGCTACAGGGACAAACTTGGTAATATCATCTGGTGTAATAATCACCCCACAGGCATGAATCCCTGTGTTACGCAAAGACCCTTCAAGTTCCTTTGCTTTACGCAACATACGTCCTTCTAGGTCATCTCCTTCATAAAGATTAATCAGCTCATTTACCTTCACAAGGTCATCAGCTCTAAACTTCGCTTTTAATTCCTTGTCACTCTTTCCTAAAATCTTATTGAGCTTAGACATCGTAGGAATAAGCTTGGCGATACGATCGGCATCACCTAATGGTAAATCGAGTGCTCTTGAAGTATCACGTATCGATGACTTTGCTGCCATGGTACCATACGTAATAATTTGAGCCACTTGGTTTGCACCATACTTATCGATTACATATTGCATGACGCGACCACGTCCTTCATCATCAAAATCAATATCGATATCGGGCATACTCACACGATCCGGATTTAAGAATCTCTCAAAAAGCAGATCGTACTTCAGCGGATCAATATTGGTGATCCAAAGACAAAAGGCAACCACACTTCCTGCTGCCGATCCACGCCCCGGACCAACAGATACATCCATATTACGCGCCTCTCGTATAAAATCTTCTACAATCAAGAAATATCCTGGATATCCTGTTTTTTCAATAACGTCAAGCTCAAAGTCAAGACGTTCTGTTACTTCTTCAGATAGCTCTTCGCCATATCGCTTTTTGGCTCCTAAATAGGTAATGTGCCTTAAAAATTTATTCTCTCCTCGTTTCCCTCCGTCTATTTTATCTTCTTCAAAGAGAAATTCCTCAGGAATATCAAAAGCGGGTAATAGTACATCACGCGCAAGTTCATAAGGCTCTACTTTATCAACAACTTCTTGCACATTCAGAATCGCTTCTGGAAGATCCTTAAAAAGCGCTTTCATCTCATCGGCGCTCTTAAAATAGTACTCATTATTTGGTAAGCCATATCGATACCCACGACCACGACCTTTAGGAGTTGCTACTTTTTCTCCATCCTTTACACACAACAAGATATCATGTGCTTCGGCATCTGTCTTATCTACATAAAACGTATTGTTTGACGCTACAAGTTTAATGTTATGCTTTCGCGAAAGCGTAACCAGCACCGGCATCACCCTATCTTCATCATCCTGCCCATGTCGCATGAGCTCTACATATAAATCGTCTCCAAATTGTTCTTTCCACCAAAGCAACGCTTCTTCTGCCTGCTTCTCTCCAACATTTAGAATCTTACTAGGCACTTCTCCATAGAGATTCCCCGTAAGTACAATAAGATCTTCTTTGTATTGCTCAATGACTTTCCTGTCGATACGAGGGATATAATAAAACCCATCGGTATAGGCTATAGAGGCCATCTTTGCTAGGTTATGATATCCGTTTTTATTTTTGGCAAGTACCACTATTTGATACCCATTATCTTTTTGACTTTTATTAGTATGATCTACACAAACATTAAATTCACATCCAATAATGGCTTTGATCTCTGTATCTTCAGGTTCATTTCCTTCGGCGATAGCAGCTTCGTTTTTTGCCTTGGCTCCTTTGTTATGGTTTTTGACTGCTTTCACAAAATGGAAAGCACCCATCATATTTCCAGTATCGGTCATCGCAACCGAAGTCATATTATATTTTGAAGCCGCATCTACAAGGTTTTTGATATTTGTTGTAGACTGTAAAATAGAAAATTGTGTGTGGTTATGAAGGTGTACAAATGGCGCTTCTGCCATTTTTGCTTCATTATCTGCTATCTCTGTTTTTGAAATCTCAGGGACTTCATTTTTTTCAAGCGACTTCCTAATCTTCTCAGATGCTTTCTTAAGATTAATGTGCTTGAGACCTATAAATTCTATCGACTGCGGATTACTTTCTGAGAAGTTCTCAAAGTAATCTGGCTGCACATCGAGTTGTTCTTGTGTAAAAACTTTTGTGCGAATAAGTTCAAAAAAGCAACGTGTCGTTGCCTCTACATCGGCAGTAGCATTATGCGCTTCTCCAAAGCCTTGTCCAAATAAATGTTTATGTAATTCTGTAAGTGTAGGCAATTTAAATCTACCTCCTCTACCTCCTGGAAGTTGGCATAATTTTGCCGTCGTTTCTGTACAGGTATCTAGTACGGGTAATTCTTGAAGATCATTAGGAAGTGACTGTCTATGAAACTCTGCTCCCATAATATTGAGATCAAAACCTACATTTTGACCTACAACATATTTCGTTTTTGATAATGCAATATTGAATTTTTCAAGTACTTCTTGTAATGATATCCCATCACGAACTGCTAATTCTGTAGAAATTCCATGAATACGTTCTGCATCATACGGAATATCAAAACCTTCTGGTTGGATCAAATAGTCTTGATGCTCAATAACATTTCCCATAGCATCGTGTAACTGCCAAGCAATTTGTATCGCGCGAGGCCAGTTATCAGAATCTGTAATAGGAGCGTTCCAATTTTTAGGTAATCCGGTGGTTTCAGTATCAAAAATCAGGTACATACGTATGCGTATTTATAACAAAGAAATGTACTAAAAATCTTCAGATAGCGTATCATTTTTCACACAGGAGTTATTAAATGTTATACACGAAAAAAGGGCTCCAAAATGAAGCCCTTTTTTGTTATTTTTTATCATTGTATACTAGTAGCTTACAGAAAATTCTCCATCTGTAATTGAAAACCCTTCCACTTCAAAAACAAAATTTCCAGAAACTTCATCTGCATCTGTATCATTAGAAACAATCGTTAAGGTACCAGATTGTGCCTCCAAGACAGTGCTCGTACCAAGTAAAATATAAGAACCCTGAAAATCTGTCCCCGGTGCGATATCATATGTTCCTGCTGGTGTATCAGGAGGGAACAATACCGAGATAGATGCTTGTTGCGTTTGTCCAGATACTGTTAAAAGATTAGCTCCAATAGTAGAGATAATCGTAGGATTAAATATCACTGTGTTTACTCTGGCTGTAAATGTATCGTTTGTTCCCACATCTGGTGTATCACCAAGTACTGATAAGATCGGAACACCAAACATAAATCCTTGACTTAAAGTAATTGTATCTTGAATTCCATTACGCAGTGCTGTGAAGTTAAACGTACCAGAAACGGTATTGTCTCCATCAATTTGGTAATTCACTTGACCGCTTGCGTTTGTTGAAGCTGTAGAAAACACATTTCCAAACTCATCTGTAAAAGAAGCAATGTTGGTATTTGGATTATCTCCTCCTAATTCTACTTGAGATTGATTGACAGAATTAATCAATATACTAAGTGTTTGTGCGTCTGAGTTTCCTTGTATCACAAGACTTCCATTGTCGTTAAAGACAGCTCGACTATCTGCAGATCTAAAAAGAAGACTATCTACTACTCCTTGCAATGCTGGAGAGTTATCTTGGATCTCACTAGAGCAAGAACATATCAATGCTGTGAGAAATATTAGGGTTAATAAGCGTTTCATAATGACATAAATAGGTTTAGTGACAAATGTACTATAAAAAAGTAAATAACGTAATGAAGGCTAAAAAATTGTGCTATCTTTGCACGCCTAATTAAATCTGAGGTCGGGTACCTCAAAAATTAATTCAAATTATGTCAGTTAAAATTAGATTACAAAGACACGGTAAGAAAGGGAAACCTTTTTACTGGATCGTAGCAGCAGATGCTCGCTCAAAGAGAGATGGTAAATTCTTAGAGAAATTAGGGATTTATAATCCAAACACAAACCCTGCAACTATTGATTTAGATGTAGACGAATCTGTAAAATGGCTACAGAATGGTGCACAACCTACTGAAACTGCTAAGCGTCTTCTTTCTTACAAAGGAGCAATGCTTAAAAACCATTTAGTTGGAGGTGTACGTAAAGGAGCGCTTACAGAAGAACAAGCAGAAGAAAAATTCAATGCTTGGATAGAACAAAAAACAGGAAAGATTGCTTCTAAAGAAGGAGATCTTACAAAAGCAGAAGAAGAAGCGAAAGCTAACGCTCTTAAAGCTGAGAAAGCTGTAAACGAAGCTCGTATTGCAGCAGCACAACCTGAACCTGAACCAGAAGTAGTTGCCGATGCAGAAGATGCACCAGCAGAAGCTACTGAGGCAGCAGCAGACTCAGAAGAGTAATATATATTCTAGCGCGATGAAGAAAGAAGACTGCTTCTATCTAGGTAAAATCGTACGAAAATATAGTTTCAAAGGGGAACTCCTAGCAAAGCTAGATACAGACGAACCTGAAATGTATACAAATTTGGAATCAGTATTCGTGGATTTTAACCCGAATCTGGTTCCTTTTTTTATGGAGTCTTCTCAACTTCATAAATCGACACTCTTACGTTTTAAACTCGAAGATGTAGATACAGAACAGGATGCAGATGATCTTATAGGAGCAGCATTATACCTCCCTCTTGATATGTTACCTAAACTAGGTGGAGACAAATTTTACTTTCATGAGGTGATAGGATTTACAGCGATCGATGAGAATTTTGGAGAGATTGGTGTTATAAAAAGCATCAACGACACAACGTCTCAAGCTATTTTTGAAATAGACCGAGACGGAAATGAAATCCTCGTTCCTTTGATAGATGATTTTATCAAAAAATTAGATCGTAAGAAGAAAACGATCTTACTTCAAGTTCCTGATGGACTTATAGATCTTTACCTATAAGTATACATACGATGGGAAAAGCACCCTTTCAATTCAAACAGTTTACCATTGCACAAGACCGATGTGCTGCCAAAATAGGGACAGATGGTGTCTTACTAGGTGCTTGGTCTTCTACAGCTCATGATCCCGAATCTATTTTAGACATAGGAACAGGAACTGGTATTATTGCACTCATGCTCGCACAGCGTAGTTTTGCAGAGACTATAGATGCGCTAGAACTAGATGATGACGCCTATGAGCAGGCTACAGAAAACTTTGAAAATAGCGATTGGGGTGATCGCCTTTTTTGTTATCACGCACATCTCTACGAGTTTGCTACAGAGATAGAAGAAACCTATGATCTTATCATTTCTAACCC
>JBLHOX010000194.1:0-6314 GCA_047623725.1 Dokdonia sp.
ATTGCAACAACGCTTCTTCATTAGAAACGATAACCTCGGTATGATCGCTAAGTGTTATTGTAATAGGAAATGAAATTTCTATGATATCATCATCTGTGTCTGAAGCATTTATATTGTCTTCTACAAGCGTAATATCGTTAAGCGTATTGATAATAATAAGCTCATTATTTACAGTAACTGAAACAGGAAGATTGATTTCGATACAGCTTGCATTATCTAATATATCATCCTGAGAGCCATCATTTAAGGTTGTTTGTAATAATAATAAAGCTAAATTAGAATTTGCATTTATAACTTCCTCACTATCTGGGGTTATAATTTCTGACTCTTCTTGCTGACAAGACACCCCTATAATAAGTAGAAGGAAAATCAGAATATATGATGTTTTATAATTGTATGGCATTTTCAAAAACTTATAGTACAAATATTAAAAATGATTTCTTTTATTTGTTACCTCATTGTAGTGCAAATCTACATAACTAAAACAATCAAGCTATAAAAACTCCTACCTTTACATATCAAAAATATACTTTGGTTTATATTTTGACTACTTGATACCTTAATATGAGTAAGAATTTACATAAAAACATTTGTGAAGAAACATTGTACTCAAACTTCTTTAAGAAGTATGCAGGAGATTTACATTCATTTTTATACTATAAGTTTGGAGAGCATTTAAATCCTAAAGATAAAGTACAGGAAGCATTTATTAAAGTCTGGGAAAATTGCAAAAATATTACTCCAGAAAAAGCAAAAAACTATTTATTTACTGTAGGAAATAACTTAATGCTCAACGAGGTAAAACACCAAAAAGTAGTATTAAGATACCAATTAGAAAAACCAAAATCTCATACCAATGAGAATCCTGAGTTTTTAATGGAAGAACAGGAGTATTCTCAAAAATTACAAAAAGCAATTTCAAGCCTAACAGAGGCACAACGGGTTGCTTTCCTATTAAATAGAATAGAAGGCAAAAAACACAAAGAAATAGCACTGCTTTTAGACATCAGCACAAAAGCTGTAGAAAAACGCATATATGGTGCTTTAAAAAAACTAAAGGAACAAATTGACGAATTATAATAGAACATAAGGTAGGAGTTTTTATAGCTTGATTGTTTTATTAATGAACGTATTGTTATGGAAAGAGAAGAACTAATAAGAAAATGGCTAGATAATGAACTAGATCCTAAAGAGCTACAGCTTTTTAAGGCACTAGATGATTATGAGAGTTTGGTTCGTATTTCTGAAGGTTTACAAAATTTCAAACCTGATCTATTTGATACAAATTTAGAATTAAACAGACTTAAAAAAGTTATAGAGGTTAAGAATCAACAAAAAAATTGGTTAAAACCATTAATAGCTATTGCAGCAGCTATCGTCATTCTTTTTGGCATATACCAATCTTTTAATTTACAAGGAACTGAAATCTCAACACTTGCTAGTCAAAAACAAGAGATTATACTTCCTGACAACTCTAATGCTTCTCTTAACTCATTATCTTCATTAACTTACAATGAAAAAGATTGGGATACACAACGCGAAGTTCAATTACAAGGGGAAGCCTTTTTTAAAGTAGAAAAAGGATCAACTTTTAATGTTAAAACAGCCACTGGACTTGTTACTGTCGTTGGTACCCAATTTACAGTAAAAGATAGAGACGAGTTATTTGAAGTGGTCTGCTATGAAGGTATTGTACGTGTAGATCATCTAGGTGAATCTTTTTTATTAAAAAAGGGAGAGCGTTATATAAAAATGGATGGAATTACTACTTCTAAGACAAAAACAACGCGATTAAGTCCATCTTGGATTACCAATACTAGTTCCTTTAAAAGCATACCGTATAGTGCTGTACTTGCCGAATTTGAAAGACAATATGACATTAAAATAACTATAAAGGATATAGATTCAAAGCAACTATTTACAGGAAGTTTTATTCACAATGATATTGATATTGCTATAAAATCTGTTACCTTACCATTAAATCTGAAGTACATCAGAACAAATCGAATGATAACTTTAAGGGGTGAATAAAAAAAATAGCCTAATTCTCTTTTTCATTATTGTCGTTTTTAGTTTCTCAGAAATACTCTCTCAAACCAAAGAAGAAGCTGAAAAAAAATCCCTCTCCTATATTTTGGAGCTTATAGAGGATCGATATGACATTCGCTTTTCTTATGCTGATGACACGATTCTCAATAAAATAGCTCTTGTACCCAAAACTGACCTGCCTTTAAAGCAGGTTTTATTGATTTTAGAAAAAACCACAGGGTTAAAATTTGAAATTATTAACAATCGTTTTATAGCGATAACCAAAACACAAGAAGAAGCACTTAACAGTCAACAACTAGATGAAGTATACATAAAAAATTATCTAACTTCAGGTATTTCTACCAATAGGACCGGTGCTATTATTTTAAAACCAGATGATTTTGGAATTTTACCCGGACTCATTGAATCTGATATTTTACAGACCATTCAAGCCCTTCCAGGTATTTTAAGTGTAGATGAAACGGTATCAAACATTAATGTGCGAGGAGGAACTCACGATCAAAATCTCATATTATGGGACGGTATTAAGATGTACCAATCTGGACACTTTTTTGGATTAATTTCTGCTTTTAATCCACACCTTGCAAAGAATGTTTTTGTGGCAAAAAATGGCACAAGTGCTATATATGGAGATGGCGTATCTAGTATTATAGACATACAATTAGATCAATCTATTAATGATCAATTTTCAGGAGGGATAGGGTTTAATTTTATAGATGCAAATGCTGTTGCAAAAATCCCTTTATCAGACAAGGTTGAGCTTCAAGTATCTGCTAGGAGATCTATTACAGATGCTATAGAAACCCCTACATTTAAACAGTATTTTGATCGTATTTTTCAAAATACAGAAATCACAAATACATTCTCAGAAACAGATCAAACCGTTATTAGAGATGAGGCTTTTTACTTTTATGATATTGGAACAAAACTCCTTTATGATATCTCAAAAAAAGATAAACTCCGTTTTAACTTCACTTCCATTTTTAACTCACTAGATTACCTAGAAGAAACTAATGTTCTAAATACCAGAAAAGCTTCTAGCAGTGGTATCACACAACAAAATCTTGCCTCAGGGCTCACATATAGTAGAGAATGGAGTACTTCATTTTCAAGTGACATACAAGTGTATGGATCATTTTATACGCTGGATGCAACAAATGCCGATATTCTTAATAATCAACGTCTAAATCAAAAAAATGAAGTCCTAGATACGGGTGCAAAACTAAACACCAATTACACCATACGTAATGGGGTTAATTGGGTGAATGGATATCAGTTTTTTGAAGTAGGTGTCATTAACTTAGAAGATATAGACAACCCACCTTTTAGAAGTAATATTAAAGAAGTATTAAGGAGTCATGCGCTTTATAGCGAATTACAGTTGACCACAAAATCTAAAAAAACAGATATAAAAGCAGGGATTAGAGCAAATTATTTTGGAAAATTTGACAAAGTACTTATAGAACCTAGAGTAAGTTTTAGTCAAGAATTTCTCTCCGATTTTAAAGTAGAAGTTTTAGGAGAATTAAAAAGTCAGACAACTTCACAAATTATAGATAGACAGAATGATTTTATTGGTGTCGAGAGTCGACGTTGGGTACTTGCAAATGATAGTACTATTCCTATTATTAAAAGCAAACAAGCATCTGTAGGAGTTCAATACAATAAAAATAAATTACTAGTTACTGCAGAGGGTTACCTTAAAAAGGTAGATGGAATCACTGCCAGAAGTCAAGGGTTTCAAAACCAGTTTCAGTTTGTAAACGCTACTGGAGATTATGAAGTAAGAGGTGTTGACTTTCTTGTCAATAAGCGATTTAGAAACTTAAGTACATGGTTGAGTTATTCTTTTAGTGAAAACTATTATGAATTTGACTCATTAAATAATGGAAATCCTTTCCCTAACAATGCTGACATTACACACGCATTAACTTTTGCGGGAGCTTATACTGTAGGAGATAATTTAAAATTTGCGCTGGGTGTTAATTGGCGCTCTGGTAATGTCACTACCTTACCCGAAAGCGAAAGTCCTTTTGCAAGAGAGATTATATATAGACCTCCTAATAGTGACCACGTAAATGAATACATAAGGACAGACTTTTCATCAACATATAGCTTTACTTTAAAAGGGAAAGCAAAAGGAAAAATTGGCGTGTCTTTATGGAATATATTGAATAGAGAAAACATCCTTAATACGTACTTCATTGTAAACGATGATAGTAGTATTTCTAGAATAGATAACAAATCTCTCGGGATTACCCCTAATTTCAGTTTTAGAGTTTCTTTTTAATAAGCTATACCAATTATAATTTAAAAGGAGCCTTGAAGATTTGAATTATAACATGACCCGATGAAATAGAAAATCAAAGCATAGCTTTAGTTACGGTTTTACTTTCTATTGACGCATGGATGCGATAGAAACAAATTAGCTGGTTTATTTTAAGTTATAATTGGTATTATTCTTTATAGCTATCTTTTAAATTATCAAGCATTGTTTTTGTAATCTCTTCCAGACCAAAACTATGTGACCATCCCCAATCACGCCTTGCGTCACTATCATCCATACTCTGTGGCCAAGTATCGGCAATGGATTGTCTAAAATCTGGCTCATAGCTTATTTCAAAATCTGGAATATGTTTTTGAATACTAACAGCTACATCTTCTGGAGCAAAACTTACAGCTGCGAGATTATAAGAAGATCGTATTTTAATACTCTTAGAAGGAGCATCCATGATTCCTATAGTAGCTTTTATGGCATCATCCATATACATCATAGGAAGCGTAGTTCCTTCTTTTAAGAAACAGCGGTATTTCCCATGTTTTAAAGCTCTGTGATAAATATCTACTGCATAATCTGTAGTTCCTCCACCAGGCTCTGTCGCATAGCTTATCAAGCCTGGATATCGTATACTACGTACATCTACTCCGTATTTATTATAATAATATTCGCACCAACGTTCTCCTGTTAGTTTAGAAATTCCATATACAGTAGAAGGCTCCATAATCGTTGTTTGAGGCGTATTTTGAGCAGGTGTCGTTTTTCCAAAAACAGCAATACTAGATGGCCAGAATATTTTCTTTATCTTTTTATCTTTAGCTAAATTTAATATATGAAAAAGCGAATTCATATTAAGATCCCATGCCTTTGCAGGAAAACGCTCTGCTATGGCACTTAGCATCGCAGCCATAAGATACACCGTATCTACTTTATATCTAAAAATAACATTCTCAACAGCTTCCATATCTGTTGCGTCTAGTAACACAAAGTGTGCGCTTTTCATCATCTCCTCATTTCCTTCACGTATATCACTAGCAACAATTTTGTCTTTCCCAAATCGCTTGCTTAATGCTACAGTAAGTTCTGTTCCTATTTGCCCACAAGCACCTATAATTAATATTCTTGACTTCATTAAAACTGTTTTAAATAAGAGTACGCTTTCGCGAAAGCGTATACAAAAGCAAACTTAATCATAAATTTTTCTTGTATATTCCTATTTAGGCTACTTTTGTCTATCAACTTTTTAAATACAGTATGAAACTGCATATACTCATATCCCTAATAAGTACACTCTTCCTTCTGAATGCTTGTGAAAAGAAAAAGACACAAACCCAAGAAGAACCAGAAACAACAAATGTAGTTGCTATTGATACTGTGACAATTCCTAAAAGTACACAAGGGCTGAAACCTTCTTTACGCCTCACGCCAAAAGCTCAGGAAGCTGTTAAATATTGGTCATTATATCAAAATCTCACAAAACGATTAGATAGCTTACAAGGAATGTCACTAGGAGCCGTAAAAAATCAATTATCCTTTTTGATTTCGACATTTGATGGTCAAGGAGAAGCCGAAGAGAATATTGTAAATCTAACACCAGATAACTTGGAGACACCCGCAGTAAAAGCTAGACTATTATCGGTGGAGACAAAACTAAAAATAGTAAATAATTATGCACAAAAAGGCGAACCCAATCCCGAAGAAATTGCAAATGCGATCATAGGACTTAAAAATGCTGTTCAGAATCTGAATCTTCAGATTAATGAAAATTTTACCTTAACCATAGAAGAAATGCTCAAACAGCTTGAGCAAGAAATAAAGGATACAACAGATCTTCCAAAAATAGAAAAACCTACTCCTAGAGGAAAACCACCTATAAAAATTTTTAAACCAAACCAATGATACGTACAATTCTATTCATCCTGTTAGGGTTTTTAACGACAACAGGAATCGCTCAAAACCCATCAGAAAAAGAAACTATTGATACAAT
>JBLHOX010000195.1:0-6260 GCA_047623725.1 Dokdonia sp.
TCATTAGATTTGTATGCGATAGCGTGTAACGGATTACGACCGCTATCTCCAATCACATTCACATCAATACCCAAGCCTTCTAAAAAGGTATACGTTTCTAATGAGTTTTGTGAATTACGTGTGCCTTGACTGGCATACAATATAGCATTACCGCTTTCTTTATTGACAACCGTAGGATTCACCCCTTTTTCAATCAGCATTTTAAGAAAACTGACGTTTCCATTTTTAGCTGCATAATTAAAAATAGTATTTCCTTTTGGGTCTTTACCTTTAAGATCAAATCCTTTACCTATAAAGTAAGTAAGTTCTTTTTCACTCTCTAAATAAGGAGCGACAAGCTGCAATGCATTAATACCATCTTTATTTTTTTCTTGATTCAGTATCGCTCCATTCTTTTCAAACAAATCATACACTGCTGTATTCTTTTGTCCTGTAGAAGCTGCAAATGTCACAGGTGTATTCCCGTGACTATCGGTGATATTTATGATAGCTCCTTTATCAAAAAGATGTTGCATGATGTTGACATTCCCTTTGTAAGCTGCCCAAAAAATATAGGTGCGACTATCGTGGGTTCGTTTATCTACGCCATTTCCTTCTTGAGATAATAGGTAGGTTATTGTCGCATCATTTACATTTTCTAGTAAAGCATATACGACACCGTCAAACGCATTCCCATTAAGCTGAGAAGGATCGTTCCCTGCTTTGATATTTGTTTTTACTTCCGCTACAGATGGATCGTTTTTCCAATAATCACGCTGTAAGAAAACATTTTCTTGAGCAATTCCTGTATATGAAAATACAAGAAGTACGAGTAAGGTTATATAATGTAGTGACTTCATATTATGGTTTTTTTACAAAAGATTCAATGACAGGATTAATTTGCTCCTCTTTAGTTATTGCATCATCAAAAAGATGTTTGTACAATGCTTTATTAGCTACTTTACTTTCCAAAGATAAATTCGTATTTCTCGCATATACTTCATTCCATTTTGCACGAACTAACGTCCACTTCTCGGTATGATCTTGCCACCATTTTGCGGCAGCAGCACAACGAATTTCATCAACTCTTTTATATGTATTATATCCTTTTTCTTGTGCAAGCACTACATCCTCTTCTCCTGATGCTCTTATTATTTTGTCATTATCTTGATCATGAATCCATCCTAAATTTGTGATCTCTTGACGATTTCCGCGTACGGTTATATTATAATCACTTCGCGTGGTATACTCTCTACGAGGTAATGGCGCATCCGTTCTATTTTCCCAAAAACTCTTTCCATCTACGTGAACCCAAGTTGCAGATCCTTCATATCTAGGACTATCATCTACTTGATATACTTTTTGAGTCCATTGTCCTTTTACATCACTTTTAGATTTTTGTTCATAGCGCCAATTATTATCGCCATCGTACATATAAAAGTTTTTATTTTCAAATAACCAATCCTGTCTCCAATGCTTTACAATATGAGGACTTGATGGGTTTCCTACTTGTAAAAGGTGCTGTATAGACACTTTATTTTTTTCATCTGTCACCAAGGTTGCGTACTCTAATGCCGTAGATTTTTCAGGATGTGAAGGTTTGTATAAAGAGTCACTACTATACGCAAATGTCTCTACAAAATTAAATGTCACTTCATAACAGCCACACATTTTTTTTATGGCTTCTGCATCTTGTTTCTTTTTGTTTTGTGCATGTAATGTAGCTAACATCAAAAATGCAATTAACGTAGTGATTATTGTTTTCATTGTATTTCTTTTTGATTAATTATTCTATAACAAAAATAGTTATTTTTATTTATTCTAAATAAGAATAATACACATATTTACACGTTATTAAGAATTATTCTAAATAAAATTAATTGCATAAATTATAATAATATTGATTTTTCCGCTTTCGCGAAAGCGCATAAAATCAAGACTTCTCCATTATTTTAATCCAATTATAAATACAAGTTTCCTCTAAAAAAATAATTATTTGCATAAAAAAAAAGAGACTGTCTTCACTATCTAGACAGTCTCTTTTTACATTTAAAAGTCAATAAATCACCTCATTTCATATTGATTTTCGGGCAAATATTTTCTTGTATCTAAAGGTGTTTTATAAATAAAAAATAATTTAATACACTATTCTAACAAAGAATACTCAAAATCAGGGAATCCTCTTTCCCCATCTTGATTTACTAAATTATTAAATTTGACTTTATATATATTTCCAGCTGGATCTTCAATGATATAAAATATAGTATCAACAACTACTCCATCAAAAACACTTCTCCAAGAACTTCCTATTACATTCTGCGCTGCATTAAATTCAGCGTCTACTACATCTGAAGCAGTAAAATTTGTATAATTAAAATCATCTGTAGAAACACTATATACTGACGCCTCTCCTTTTCTATTCGTAATTACAAAATCAGAAAATCCGTAAGCTCCTAATGGTCCTCCAAAAGAAATTACATTTGTATGAACCGTAAAACTCAAGTCCCATAGATCACTTTGTGGTTCTACATTCACCTCTGTTTCTGTATCTAAACTAAAAAATGTAAAATTAAAACCACTACTTTTACTGATCGTTACTTCTTGATGCGTAGTATCATCTAAATCGGCGTATTGTAATACATAATCATTACCACTTCTTAATATTCTAACTTTTTTCCATCCTCTAGAATCACCAGCAACATCAGAACTACCAGTATCTGGCTCTGACACTGGAATTTCATTCCCTAAATTAATGAGATATACTGGATTTTCATCATCATTACTTAATATCTCAGCAATAGCAGTTCCTGTTATATCTCCATCAACAGCATCTACAAAAGCATTTGCCCCTGATTGCCCAATAGTCATTACAGGTTGTAAATTTTGAATTTCCATATCTGACGAACTTACAGCATCAATATCATTTCCTGAAAGCCCTGCAGCTGACATATAAATTGTCGAGTTAATAGCTACCCTAAAGTCGTTTCCAGAGTAAAACCCTAATTCCCAACTATCTCTTCTAATACTGGTCTGAGTTTGCGCACTTAAATCTATAAATACTTGATTTGTTTGATTAGGGCCTCCAACTTCAGGAGCAATAACTCCTCCTAGAGCCGCTGTTTGATCAAAAGAGATACTTAAAGCTGTATTACCACTTGTAGAACCTCCTGTTACATTGTCAATAGAGAATGTGATAGATTTGGTCTCACCTTCAAAAGCTTCTTGTAATTTATTTACCGTAAATGAAGTAGCATCACTTCCGGAAGTGTAGGATACTTCAATGGTTCCTGCTTCTCCTGATGGTAAAGTAATAAAGTCAGCATTTGAACCATAGGCAACATTTGTTGTAGTATAGCCAATAGTAACTGTACCAGCTTCTGTAGCCGTACGTGAAAATACGATATTGATATCTGCATCATCGGCCGTCGAAAAATTAGCTGAAGGATTTTCAAAAGCTACAACAAAGTCTTGGACTGTCATAACTGTATTATCATCGTCATCACTACATGAGCTAAATAAGATAACACATATAAATAGTTTTAATAAAAAATTAGTTTTCATGATTAATTAAATTTAAGATTATAAGCAAGTTTTAAAAAATAAGATCGTCCGTACCCTAATAAAATGTTTCCAGGTGGACCAGAATGCGCACCTCCTTCTATAGAAGTTGTGTTTACCTGAGTTACATCTAATAGGTTTCTAGCTCCTAGCGTAAGTAATAAGCTGTTATTAATGAAGTTTTTTCTTAATGAAGCATCTAAAAAACTGAAGGCATCTTGTCGCCCTCTTACTAAAATGGTTTGATTATTTTCATCTATTTGTTGCACAAATTGTTGTGCTGGACCATTATGTTTAAAAAAAGTAGAAAGAACTAATCCCCAAGGTTTAATACTATATGTAGCATTAAGATTAATATTTAGAGCAAATAAATAATCATCATTTTCTAAAGTCCTACTATCCAAAACCTTAGACTGTCCAGAATACCCAATACCAAAAGAAGCATTAAAGTCTTTATAACTAAATGTATTATTTAGAAAACTTCCTATGGTTTTGAAAGCATCAATATTTATGTATCGGAATTGAGGTGGTTGAGCATTTATTAAACTTAATTCTATTCTATCCGATACATCTAAATAGTTGAAAGTAAGTTTACTTTTAAATTTTATGTTTTTTTCTTTTTCTCCAAAGACAAATTTTTTCTTGAGATGAAGAAAAATAGATTTTCCCTGTTCAGGAACCAAGTTTTCATTGCCCCGTACATCGTGATTTGCATCTACAAAAAAGGTGAATAATTCTTGATATGTTGGAAGTTTTGGAGAGGTGCCAACAAGCAAACGCATTTCAATATCATTATCAAATATGTATTTTGCACTTAATGAAGCTGCAATCTGAGGGCTAAAAAGAGACGAAGTTAATAATCGTGACCCAGGACGTATGGATAATTTTTTACTTACATCAAATTCTGCAGATCCAAAAATATCATAACTACCTAAATCTCTTTCTATATTATTACCATCAAAGGTTCCTGATGAGCTAGAAGCAAAACCATTGACCTGATTTACCTCATACCCTACTTGAAGGTTGATTTTTTCAAACTTCAAAAAGTTACTAAATGCCCCTCTAGAGTAGATTACATCTCTAGATTCAAATTCAAAATTTTCAATATTAAACCGTTCTCCTGTTTGTATTCTTGTATTAAAAAACTCAACATCACGTTCTTGTTTTTGATAAGAGAATGAAACATCGTAGTTAAATATATTTTCTAGTTTACCGTTAAAATTGAGATGATGAAACATTCGTGTAGAATTAAATATCGCATCTTCACCAACAGGGTTGGTGGTTTGAGTAGAAGCATTAAAATTTTCATTAACACTTTGAGAAAAACGATCTATGTGTTCATCGAAATATTCGAATTTGTAAAAAGCTTTAAAATTTTCATTATTAGTATAATTAACAAGTGCTTTAGCTGTATTCTGTTCTTTTGGCAACCATTCATAACCTCTTAAACCATCATTAAACTCATGATCTGGACCTAGAGAATTATTTAAAAACCCATTAAAATCATTCCGAGTATAACTTGCATTAGCATTCCAATTATCAGAAAAGGTATGCCCTATTCTTATGGACTGGATACGTCTCCCTTCATCTAATAATGCATATTCATTCCCTATAGTTTCTTCTTGAAAATAAGGAGAAACTTCCCATTTGTATTTAGAACTTTTTTTAGTAATGATGTTTATGATACCTGAAACTGCATTAGCACCATATTGTACTCCCATAGACCCCTCTACAATTTCAATACGTTGAACATCATCCAAATTAATTTGGGTTAAATCAGCATTACTACCTAGTTCCTGTTCATTGATTAAAGGGATATTATCTATCAAAATTTTTAAATATTCCCCATTTAAACCAAATAATTGTACTGTAGATCTTCCAGTACTCGCATTAGGAATGATATTAAGATTTAATGTTTGATTTAAAACATCTGCTAAGTTATTTCCAGCTTGAAGCTCTATTTGTTTTCTATTTATAACCGTGACTTCAAAAACTGATTTTTTTACAGATTGAGGATTATATTGTCCAGTAAGTACAACCTCTTCCAAAGCTTCCACCTTTGTACTATCTCTTACAGTCTTTTGTTCTTGAGAGAAAACAAAATTCACGTAAAACACCATAACAAAAAGTAATAATGAATTTCTTAATACAGTATTGGTTTTCATACTAAAGCAAATATGTTATGTCAATATTTCTAACAATTAATAATTGAATCATTCTTTATGAAGCAAGTAATTTTCTTTACACGCTGAATTTATATTTTATGACCTACACGTATTTCAAAAACAATTTCCTCCGTAGAATATGCCCGCCTATATAATGCCTTTTTTTTTAGGGATTCTGATATGATAAAATGTAGAAATACAATATGATGAAACGTTGAAGTTGTCTCAACAATGAATATCTCTACATTTTTCAATTTGACTATATTTATTTGGACTAATTCTAAATAACAAAATAATTCGCAACAAAGATATACTTTATTTTTATTTAGATTGAATAAGAATAGAGATAATTTAAAATTATTTTAAAAGAAATTTCTTGTCATCTATTAGGAAAGAAAAAATAGCGCCTACTCATATTAAAATTGCCTCAATTAATGAACTACCCCGAGGCAGAGCCATCGAGGTATCAAAACAATGTTAGTTGATTTGAATGTATTTTTCTGTATTCTTTTTCCATACCTTGATTTTTTACATATTCTCTAATTACTTCCTCATTTG
>JBLHOX010000196.1:0-6233 GCA_047623725.1 Dokdonia sp.
CTGTCTTTCAAGCTCTTTTAATATTCTCATCTCACTTGGATTTGAATATAATTTACAAAATAAAATGCTCATAATCAAATAATTGAGATGCAAATGGGTAACCCTATAACTTTAATTCCTAGTTCTAATATTTCACGATGGAAACAAGAGTCTAATAACAAGTACCAATACAGTGAAATCAATAAAATTCTTACACAAGAAATTGATCTCATCAGGCGATTTAGTCAATCTTCTAAAATCAAAAAAATCACTGAAATCTATTTTGATCTTGCAGATGTTTTTCATGAAATTATCTCAAAAGTGAAAGGAATAAAGTCTCTTATTAAAGATCAAAAGGACATTATTGTTAATTCCATTGAGAGAGTGAAAAATATTGTTCCTATAGATAAAGCTCTTAAAATATTTAATATCTCCAGAAGCACATTTGAAAACTACAAATCTATTCTGATACACACATGTGAATCCTCATATTTTAATTGGTGTACTAAACGCTTTCCAAATCAAATACTACCAAAGGAAGTAACTATGATCAAAAACTATATGATTGATCAAAATTACAAATATTGGTCAAAATCTTCTATATACCTCAAAGCACTTCGAGATGGAAATTTAAATTGTGGTATCTCTACTTTCTATAAATACTGTCGCTTACTTGGCTTTAAAAACAAGCCTAGGCGAAAGAAGTCTGATGGCTATCATCCTGTAAGAACTTCAAAACCTAATGAAATGTGGTGTGCTGATGTTACTACTTTTAAAACAGTTAATAACGTAAAACACTACATCCATTTTCTGATTGATCATTATTCTAAAATGATTCTTGGGTATCGAATAGAGAAAAGCGCATCTGGAATGGCTATCAAATCTCTCATCCAAAATGCGTGTATAGAACACCAACCTGAAAAATTACAGTTTCTTACCGATGGTGGAAACGAGAATGTAAACCATATCGTTTCCAATTTTATTGATTCTCCCAACATCCCGATCAAGCATATCATTGCTCAAAAAGATGTCGTGTTCTCAAATTCTATGATAGAAGCTATTAATAAGGTCATCAAACATCAATTTCTGCATCACAAAGAAATTAATAATGAAAATCAGCTTATACGTGTAATGGCAGATACGATCCCCATATATAATACGATACGCCCACAAATGAGTCTTGGCGGAAATACGCCTGAAGAAACTTTTGATGGATTATCTATTGATATTTCCAGATATACTCACAATTTCAAAGAACAAAAACAATTAAGATTAACTCATAACAAGAAAAGCACCTGTAAAGTATGCTTCTAAAATCAATCAAGTTGTAAAAACATTAAAAGCAAAGCTGATAAAACAACGTTGCTTCTAATTTAAATTCTAGTTTTCAAAGACTATTTGCAACTATCTCATTTTGTGATGAATCCCATAAATGGGACACATTATTGTAAAAAGATCGCAGAGGTAGCAGTGCATTATAAAGTAAGTGATGAGGGGAAAATAAATCTGAATATAACCTGTGAGGCTAGCCTCACAGGTTTTGATGAATTACTTATGGTCTTAGATTACTACTTTACAATAATCTTTCCTACTTTGGTTTGTGATCCATACACTACTTTGTAGAAGTAAAGTCCTGATGTTGTAAGTTCATACTCTATGAGTACCGTACCCGCATCGAAATCTTGGCCTTTATATTCTTTGACCATACGCCCATAACTATCATAAATAACCACGGTCACATTCTCTGATTGTGACAATGGAATCGCAATCATCCCTTTTCCGTCTGAAGGATTAGGATAGGCGGTAATCCCACTTTTCAAGCCTATAAGGTTTGTATTTTTATCATTAAAAGTTGTTACTTTTGGAGCACTACTTCGCGTAGGGCAATCAAATGGACAGGTATCATTCCAGTTCCCGTTACGTACAGCACCTCCTGATGTAAAATTAAACCACCCTTCACGATCCCTCGTTAAATCGGCTGATTGACTTCCATTATTTTGATTATTAAAGACGATCCCTATTTCAGAATTATTCACTCCTGCTGGTAGTGTGATATCATAAAAAAACCAATTTCCAGTATCGGGAAGCGCTGTCATTTGTTGACCAGGCCAACCTGGGGTTCCAGTTAACACACTGTTTTGAGTAGTATTGAAGGTATAGCTATTGATAGCTCCCCAATCATTAGGTTTGTGTGCATAAATACGATACGTATTAGATGAAGTCTCAGGGCAATCTGAAGGACAAACATCAGACCAAGTACCCGTACGCATAGCGCCTCCTGAGGTAAACTCAAACCAACCATCTCTATTTCTAGAAAGATCTACCGTTTGACTTCCATTATTTCCATTATTGAATACAATACCAATCGAGTCAGGGCTTACACCTGAAGGAATAGTAATTTCATATTCATACCATACCGTACTTCCAGAAATAGGTGTCATCGATTGCCCTGGCCATCCATTTGTTCCTGAAAGGACGCTATTGGTTGCTGTATTGTAGACATAGATATCTAATTCATTCCAATCCAAAGGTTTCTTAGCTCTGACCACAAATGAAGAAGGAGGCATCACTATCGTACCATCAAACGCTTCTCCTATTAGAACAAGCCCAAACGGGCTATTAAAATCTGCGGTGTTATTACTCACAGTCGCAGTATTCCCTGAAAAATAATCAGTAAGTACCGTTCCGTCGGACCACAGGTTAAATAGCGTAAGTGCATTTTGAAAATCACCATCATTTCCTGTATACACTAAACTTTTATCCGACAATACCCCATTATCAAACTCTCTTTTAAACGTATACGGTGTATCTTGAAGTTTTGTATGTACACCAGCTCCTACAGATACGTGCTCTCTTCTAAAATGCCCTATTTTCTGATGATGCAATAAGGTTAATGAAGCTAAAGAATTTGAATTATTTAAGTCTCCAAAGTTCATAAAAGAACGCAATGTGGCATCACCACTTGCGCCTCCACCTGGCGTTAAGGTTCGTGCCGTCTCATCTCCATAATACAATTGCGCTGTAGAGGGAGATAATAATAGCTTTGTTCCTGCTTCAAACGTTCGTGTTCTGTTAATATCAAATACTTCGGCGGTATCATGATTGGCAAGAAAATTCATCACAGAAGCACCACCTAGTTGATTTTGTAATAAATTACTATAGCTTGAAAATATACTTTCTAATCCTTGATTGGCTACAAACCGAAAATCAAAATTAATAAGGTTTTCGTATCCGTTATTATAATAATCTACATTAAAACCATCGCCATTAAATACACGCTGCATCCCTAAAGCAAAATAATTAAACACCTCACCTGTCATCCAGAAAGGCTGATCATCTACTTTCTTTTGAGGATTCGCGCCTTTCCAATCTTGTAAAGCAACGAGTCCTTCTGTTTTTAATTCAGTCCACACAGATTCTTCTACATGTTTTACTGTATCTACTCTAAAACCATCTACACCATAGTCTCTCACATAGTCTGTAAGCCATTTTATAATGTAAAAACGAGGTGCTCTTGGATACCCTGTTCTATTAAAGAATGTATCTAACTCTGCAAGTTCTTGTGCTTTTCTACCTTCGTTCTCCCATTTGTCCAATAACCACTGTGGGAGATTAACAGCGGCATTGCTTTCGGTTAATATATCGGGTAGATTTGCAACGAGTTCACAAGGTATTGTTCCTTGAGGTCCGTTAAAATTACAGTCTGGATCTCTACGTACCCAATCACTAGGCCACGACTCATCATCTGGATTATCGGGTCCTACATGATTTAACACCACATCCATGACAATACGAATTCCATGATCGTGAGCCGTATCTACAAGTGTCTGGAAAGTCGCTTCTGTACCTAGATTACGATCTATAGCTGTCCAATCTTTTGCCCAATAGCCGTGAAAGGCATAGTTTTTCCCAGCACCTTCGTTTGTGGCACCATGAATATTTTCATAGGGTGGCGTTAGCCAAATAGCACTTACGCCTAAGTCATCAAAATAGCCTTCATTAATTTTATTAATAAGACCTTGTAGATCACCTCCTAAATAACTTCGTAATGGAGCTCCATCCTGTTGTCTTCCATAAGAAAAATCATTGGACGTATCTCCATTTTCAAAACGATCTGTAAGTACAAAATAGACCGTTGCATTTTCCCAAACAAAGGGAATATCCCTGCTTTGTCCAATACTAGATAGATAACTTAATAATAGAAATAGAAGCGATAAAAGTTTTATTGTTTTCATAATTTTGGAGATTATAGTATTAATTGATTTATAAAAAAAGAGTTTGTCATCAGGCTACAGTTATATAAACAACTAATAACCTGAAGAATAAACCTTTTTAAAATTAAACTAAAGTTGTTTTATAAGCTACTTAACAACAGAATATTTCATCATCCCTATCTATTTTTAACATATTACGAATCAACACATTCACATATTTTCATGTGAATATTACATTCAAAAAAATTATCAAACTCGAAATAATTTAACTAATCTATGTATCTGAGAATTTTAGAATAGAAAAGAATATAGATATTCATCTTACATATTTTAAGACTAAAGACACATATTGCGTACAATTCTTAATGTGCGTAATTGACTAGAATAGCTCGTAAAGTTTAACAAAATACGATTGCTCTTTATCGTTTTATAGTAAAAGTAAGTGTTTTTAGCAAATCGTTAAAAGATTCAAAACATCGACAAAACGATTTAAATTGTTAATTTTATGTTAATTTTAAATAAACACCCCCAATTTTATTCTTCAAAAAAAGGAAAAAAACCAAAAAAGGGGGGATTTACCCCTTTTCTAGCATATACGTATACTATACTTTTAAACTGTGAAACAAGTAAGAGTTTGTTTAGATTCATCAAATGGGGGAAGTGCTGTTTTTTTTGAGTGTTTAAAGACAATTGAAACGCACAATACCATTTAATTTAGGGGTGAGAGGCATCCCGCTATTATGCGGGATGTTTTTCAAAAAACTACCAAGAATCTAAATATTTATATAAAATAGTTTGTGTGTTTAACCACCGACACACAAATAAGCATTAGGGGGTGAAAGGCATCTTGCAATCTACGTGAGGTGTTTTTCCGTTTTAGAATATATCCAAAAAAATAAGCGCACTTTAAAAAGTGCGCTTATTTTTTTACTAAAACGAGATATCTTATCGTAAAATATTAAATGAAATTCTAGAATTATGAAAGACCGTATGTGTCTCTTTTGTAAAATCAGATTTCTTAGCTTCAAAAATATTATCTACATACGTTTGCGGATTTAAATCAATAAGCGGAAACCACGTACTCTGTATTTGAATCTGTATTTTATGTCCTTTTTTAAAGGTATGTAACACATCTTGTAACTTTACAAACACTTCTTCTTTCTTATCTGGCACAAAAGCTTCTGGACGTTCAAAGCCTCTTCTAAAACGACCTCTCATCACTTCACTACGTACCATCTGGTGATATCCTGCCATTTGCATTCCTTCTTCCGTCTCTTCTGTATTAGGTACATCATCTGGATATACATCAATGATTTTTACAATCCAGTCTGCAGAGCTTCCTGTAGTCATCACTTCAAGTTTTGCCATAACCTCACCAGCAAGTGTCAACTCATCATCAAGCACTGGAGTTTCATAGACCAATACATCATCTCTTTGAGCTGCAAAACGCTGATCATCACTCATGTATTTACGAGGCGTGAACACCATTTTCTTCCCTTCTGCATACGGTACTGGATTTGCTGGATCACTTACAAAGGTTTCGGCACCATTCTTTGTAGACGGGCTTCCAGAAAGCTTATTATTATCATCCAGATAAAAAGTAGCATTCATTGTTGCTTTAGGTGGCCATACATCAAATGACTTCCATTCTTTGGTCCCTGTATCAAATATATGTGCTTCTGGTAAAGCAGTCTCATTACCTCCCATTCCTTTTAGAAAGTGATTAAAGAATTTGGTTTCCAATTCTTTTTGAAAGTAATCAGATATATCATCTCCAAAATAGACATTCCCTACGGCTTGTCTCTTTTTAGCACGTGCCCAATCACCATGACTCCAGGGTCCAAAAACCACCGTATTATAGTTATTACTTCGTTTTTCTATATTTTTATACGTTTCCCAAGGGCCATATAAATCTTCTGCATCAAAAAGCCCTCCTACAGTCATCACCGCTGGTTTGATATCCTGTAAATGCTGTATAAGTCCTCTTGATTGCCAAAATTCATCATAATTAGGATGTTCTTTTAATTGTGTCCAGAATTC
>JBLHOX010000197.1:0-6214 GCA_047623725.1 Dokdonia sp.
TGCCACCAAAGGAGATTACAAAAATGCGATCATCCAATGGGATTTAGCCATGGAAAACAGAGACAAAAGTTTTACAAAAAACCAAATAGATTCCATTAACTTAAAGTATTCAAAAATTGCTGCTCGTGACTACATTATCAAACAAGCTACTAATAATCAAGTAGTCATCATCAATGAAGCACATCATAACTCTTTTCATCGTGTATTTACAAAATCGTTACTTAAAGAATTATACGATGTTGGATATCGGAATCTAGGCCTTGAAGCGTTGTCTAGTGGAAATTTTACAGACTCTTTATTAAATGAAAGACAACACCCGCTTCAAAAAACGGGGCATTACATAAAAGACCCTCAATTTGGTGATTTGGTTAGAACCGCTTTAGAAATTGGATATCGTGTGTTCCCTTATGAACAAACAACACATGCTAATGGAAAGCCAAGAGAAATTGAGCAAGCAAAGAATATCCAAAAAGCCATTGAAGAGCGTCCAAATGAGAAATTTTTAATTCATTGTGGTTTTGATCATGCTTTAGAAGGAGAACATGGATCTTGGGAAAAGGCCATGGCTGGAAGGTTAACTGAATATACAGGAATAAATCCTTTAACGATTAATCAAGTCGTTTATAGTGAGAAAAGTAAACCTGAATTTAATCATCCTCTTTTAAAAGCGCTAGATATTAAAGCATCTTCTGTGATCATTGATAAAGACAATAACCCATTACGATATGAGCGTGGAGGCGCTTGGACAGACATCGCTGTTTTTCACCCAAATACCAAATATGTTGACGACAGACCAGATTGGTTGTTTAAAAATGGCACTGAAAATGTTGTTGTCACATTAGAAAATATTGAGATAGACTATCCCGTGATGGTATTGGCTTTTGAAAAAGGAGAAGATCTACAGCTAGGGGTTCCTGTGGACATCACAGAGGTTAAAAGTAACACTGATAGTTGCCATCTTGGATTAAAAAAAGGTACGTATACTATTGTTGTTACCAATGGGGAAAAGTCATTCAGATTTGAGCAAAGTGTAAAATTATAAAAGCACTAACTCAGTTCTTTGTATACTCAGGAAATCCTACTGATTTTACGCTCGCTCGTTTTCTTTTACTAATTTAGAGCTAGCTTACATAGCTAACCATATAAGAAAACCTAGGCTTCACTTAAAACTTGTTCACATGAAAAAGATAATCCTTTCCCTTTTACTCGTAACCTTCGTATTCGGATGTAATTCAGATAAGACTGATGGTAAACAGAATCAGGAACAAGAGTCAAATCTAACAGCTTTAGAAGTGGTTAATAAAAGAATGGCTTTTTATAATCAGCACGACTTTGAAGAATTTATAAAACTCTATGCAAATGATGTTAAAGTCTACACATATCCTGAAAGATTATTAGGAACTGGAACAGATAACATCACGTCCATTTTCAAACCTAAGTTTGCAGATAAGTCTATTCAAGTTGAAATTATGAGTCAAATGAATAACGGAAACCACGTAATAAATCACGAGATTGTTACAGAAGATGGAATTGACACAAAATACGTATCCATTTATGAAGTCGAAAATGGGCTGATAAGAAGTGTGAGGTTTGTTAGGGATAATTAATTCATACATCCATTAATCCAAAAATGCCAAAACTCACTAAGAAACAACTCCTCATCTTCTGTAGCATACTCCTGTTGGTAGATATTGTTTTTATAAAACTAGATATAGATCATCGTATCAAACCAGATCTTTTTATGTCCGGTGGTCTTGAGCGCTATCGCATTGTGATCATTTTTTTCAATCTAGTTCTAACTTTTATTGTTTTATTATTTAATAGGAAGTATGCGCTACTATTTCTGGCAAATACGATTGTATGTGGTCTATTGATCACATTTTTATGGAATTTATATTTAGAAACCCATCCTTTTTCAATGACAAAATATTGGTTTGAGCATAAGCATAAAAATTATGTATTACACGTAGAAAAAAATCCTAACGCATATATTATTTCATACGTAAAAGATTCTTTATGTTTCGCGGATTTAAATTCCAGAGATGAAATGGACACAATAATGCGCAATACAGTTCGCTGGGGGTTTCTTGAAAAAAAAGAAGACAGTATTTTATTACATAAAGATTTTGATTTTGAAACGCGACTATCTTCTTATATGTATTTCTATAAAGACACCTTGATTGGATTTCCAGAAAAGGAAACCAAGATCAAAGTGACAAAAATCAATAATTGGTAATATCTCCTAATCTTTCCCTACATTTAGAACGCTTTTAAAAAGCACTGACTCACAACCACCTATCACTTAAAACCAACCTATATGGATATTGGAACTATCATTCTTGCTGTTGCATTAATTATTATTATGTTTGGTATGGGATTATCCCTAACCCTGCAAGATTTCACTCGATTATACCAACGTCCTAAAGCCATTATCGTTGGTCTACTCAATCAGATTATACTATTACCAATTATTGCCTATCTACTCATCTCTGTGATGGAAGTACATACAGATATTGCTATTGGAGTGATGATCATTGCAGCCTGTCCTGGAGGGCCTACCTCTAACTTGATTACGCATCTCGCCAAAGGAGATACTAGTTTATCGGTCTCGCTTACCGCTGCCAATAGTCTTATTACGATTTTCACCATTCCGTTTGTCATTGACTTTGCATTGCGACAGTTTTTAAATGCGAACGAAATGATTCAAATAGACAAGCTACAAACGGTGATTCAAATCTTTGTGGTGGTGATTATTCCTGTCACGATTGGGATGGCTATAAAACGATCTAAACCTGAGTTTGCAGACAAAATGAGCAAACCTGTTAAGATTGCTTCGGCGGCAGTACTATTTTTGGTCATTATCGCGCTCGTCTTAAAGAAAAAAGAAGATATCATTCCCTACTTACAACAGGCAGGAATCGCCACTTTAGCATTAAATCTTGTCACCATGATCATTGGTTTCGCGACAGCTAAAATTGCTAAATTAAATAGCTCACAATCCATCACCATCGCCATAGAGTCTGGGATTCAAAACGGCACCATGGCGATTGCCATTGCATCTGGGATTTTACTCAATGAAAACTATGCTATTGCGCCTGCAGTATATAGTCTTATTATGTTCGTCACAAGTGGTCTTGTCATTGGTATAGGAATAAAGATGGCAAACCGTACGGAATGAGTTATACCAGTTATTATTTGAAATGCACTTAAAATAATTTAAATTATAGCATGTCCAGATGAAATAGAAAATCAAAGCATAGCCTTAGTTATGGTTTTATTTTATATTGAAATATGGGTGTGATAGAAACAAATTATTAAGTGCTTTTTAAGTGATCATTGGTATTCATCTATAAATGGTATATTTAGGTCAATAACCAGCCCTAAAAATATACCATATGCATCCTATTCTTAGAAATATCCTTGCCATTATTATTGGATGGCTAGGAGGAAGTGCTGTCAACATGGGACTTATTACCCTAGGACACAAAATTTTGCCAATCCCAAATATCGACCCTAATGATATGGTTGCCATGGCAGAAGTCATGCCTACCTTAGAAGCCACCTATTTTATATTTCCCTTTTTAGCACATGCATTAGGTACGCTAGTGGGCGCACTCATTGCATATAGGATTGCTGCTACACACAAAAAGAAATTTGCGATGGGCATTGGGTGCTTCTTTTTAGTAGGCGGTATCGTGATTAATATCATGTTAAAAGGACCTATGTGGTTTACCATCACAGATATTACACTTGCGTATATTCCTATGGCTTGGGTAGGTGGAAAACTAGCAGAGAAATTGTCTAAAAATAACTAACTGCTTTGTTACTATTAAATATTTTGAAACATCCTAATTAATGATAGGGTACACATCTATGCTTAAGAAAAAGCATTTGTTGATCCTACGTAGGAGCTTGATTTTGTACATTTAGCGTATATATAATCATATCTCAATGCAAAAAATAGCGATTCAAGGAATACAATTTGATGAAAAATCTTCCTACCAACAAGGTCCAAAATTAGCGCCTCCCCTCATTAGAGAGGCATTACATTCTGGTTCTCTTAACCTATTTGCCGAAAACGGAATTTCTATAGAACAGGATACCGTTGAAGACAAAGGAGATTTTGAGATTTCAGACTATTTTGATATCGAAAAAATAACCAAAAAACATCTAGATTCAGGTCATAAAGTGTTTACGTTGGGTGGAGATCATTCTGTTACATTTCCTATTATAAAAGCACATCATAAAAAATATCCTAAATTAGATATTTTACACATTGATGCACATGCAGATCTGTACGATAATTTTGAAGGAGATCCCTATTCTCATGCCTGCCCATTTGCTCGAATTATGGAAAACGGATTTGCTGTAAAATTGGTTCAAGTAGGCATCCGAACGCTTAATACACATCAAGCAGCACAAGCCGAAAAGTATCAAGTAGACGTACATCAAATGAAGGATTATGACATCAACAACATTCCCGTATTTCAAAATCCATTATATATCTCACTAGATATGGATGGATTTGATCCTGCGTTTGCGCCTGGCGTGTCACATCACGAGCCTGGAGGCTTATCTTCACGACAAGTTCTTGACCTGTTACAAAGCATCGATACCGAAGTTGTAGGTGCCGATATTGTAGAGTACAATCCCAATAGAGATTTTCAGAATATGACTGCATTTTTAGCTGCCAAAATGATGAAAGAGATCCTAGTAAAAATGCTGTAAATCTAAGAATTGTACGTTTGTTTTATACGCTTTCGCGAAAGCGGACTTAGAATCAATCAAATCGGTATCGTATTTACTATGAAAAAAAACCACAACCTATTTCCTATACATACCACCATTGCAGAAGTCCCTATAACCCATTGTCGTTCCCTGCCTACCAGAGTTTTTGACTATCCATTTTTTAATGAAGGTGTTCAGGAAATTAGAAAGAAACAACACCATATAGATTATCCTACGCTAGATGATCTAAAAGATACTCCTGTAACGCATCTTCTAGAACTTAAAGGGTTTATTTTTCATACATCCCACTGTGGCTCTACCCTACTCACACGTATGTTACAAACATCAGATCAAATAAGGGTGGTCTCTGAACCAGAAGCGATCAATGGCCTTTTACTAGCCTATAAACTACACACACTTTCTAAAGCCGATGTACAACAACAACTCCAAAGGATTATTGAAAGCTATCGGCAACCTTTGGGAGAAGAGAAATATTTAATTTTTAAATGTACTTCCTGGAATGTATTTATGATAGACTTATTTCTGGAACTCTACCCAACTACAAAATCAATCTATATAGACAGAAAAATAGAAGAAGTCGTAACCTCACTCTTAAAGTCTGATGGAGGAGTTGCTCAATGGTGGGATCATCCTGTAGACAATCTTAGAAAATATTTTACTGGAGAAGACTATCAGTACACAACCAAAGGAGCCTATCTAAAACACATGGTAGAACAACATCGTAAACAAGTAGCAATACATACAAACAAAACGGTATACAAAATTACATACCCTACGTTCTTAAACAATTTTGAGAAGGTACTCACTCATTTTGAGCTTACACTCTCTTCTCAAGAAATCGAAACTGCCGAAAAAGCAACCGCATACTATTCTAAATCTACCTATAAAAAAGTGTATGTTGAAGGGGACTAGTTCTACTTATGAGATCAAACACAAAATAATCAAGTATCTTTATAACCCGTATTTATATACACTTTAAACATATCACCTTATGGAATATACAGTCGCATCCATCAGAACTTTTATCGGAGCCAAAGATTTTGAACTCTCTAGAAATTTTTATCTCGACTTAGGTTTTGAAGAAGTAAAAATAGAGCCAAGAATGTCATACTTCAAACTAGGAAGTTTTGGGTTTTATTTACAAAACGCTTATGTAAAAGATTGGGTAGATAACACCATGCTATTTCTAGAAGTAAAAGATCTAGAATCCCATTTACAAAAAATCAGGGCTTTAGAACTTGAGAAAACATATCCAAGAATTAGAATTTCAGACATCCATTATAAAGACTGGGGAAAAGAGTTTTTTCTATATGACCCTTCAGGCGTTTTATGGCATATTGGTGAGTTTTAACCCGGATTCTAAGACATTGCTTCACTGTAACATAAAGTATCTAACTTTGTTATGCAGCAACGAAGCCTAAATTGTATACTGGTGAATTTATTATCCCTTCCTGGATTCTGGCTG